>JAUTXM010000382.1 GCA_030838025.1 Acidimicrobiaceae bacterium | reverse complement strand
CGGAGGTAAAGGTCCAGCGGGTCACAATGTGCTCCTAGGTGTGGGCGGCGCGGCGTCGGGGTGGGCGGGCGCTGCGTCGATGTCGGAGGGCGCTAGGTCGATGTGGGACTGGGCCGGGTCGATGTGGGACGGGGCCGGGACGATCGGCAGGCGGGCGGCGACGGCGTCGAGGACTGCAGTCGCGATGGCAGTCTTGTCAGTCAGGGCGATGTCGATCGAATCGCCGTCGGCGGTGAGGATCACGACGGCGTTGGTTTCGTGGCCGAAACCGGCCCCCGGTACGCTCACGTCGTTGGCGACCACCAGGTCGAGGTGCTTGCGGCGGAGCTTGTCGAGGCCGCGCTGGCGCAGCCGCTCGGCGCTGCACTGCGCCGTCTCGGCGGCGAAGCCGACCAACAGCTGGCCGGGGCGGCGGGCACGGGCGAGGTCGGCGAGAATGTCAGGGGTCGGTTCGAGCACCAGGTCGGGAACGCCGTCGGCCTTCTTCAGTTTCTGGTCTGCCACCGCCTTGGGCCGGAAGTCGGCGACCGCCGCCGCCATGATGATCACGTCGGCCCCCGGGGCGTAGGTGTGGACGGCGGCGGCCAACTGCTCCGCGGTTTCCACCGCCACGACGTCGGCACCTTCGGGTGCGCGTCGGTCGGCGGCCACCGTGCTGATCAGGGTGACCGAGGCACCCCGAGCGGTGGCCACGGCCGCCAGGGCGTAACCCTGCCTGCCCGACGAGCGGTTGCCGAGGAACCGGACCGGGTCAATGGGCTCCCGGGTGCCGCCCGCGGTGATCAAGAACCGGCGCCCAGCCAGATCCTCGACGGCGGAGGCGGCGGCGACCGCGGCCCCAGCGGCGGGGGCGGCAGCCGCGGCTCCAGCGGCGGCGACGATCTGGGCCAGGTCGGCCAGGCGGCCCGGACCCTCGTCGCCTCCGGCCAGGCGCCCCACCCCCGGTTCGACTACCACCACACCACGGCGGCGCAATACTGCCAGGTTGTCCTGCACCGCCGGGTGCTCCCACATCTCGCTGTGCATGGCGGGGCACACCACGACCGCAGCTCGCGTGGCCAGCAGGGTCGCGGTCACGAGGTCGTCGGCGATGCCCGCGGCATAGGCACCGAGGAGCCGGGCCGTGGCAGGCGCCACGACGATCAGCTCAGCCCACTGACCGAGGCGAGTGTGGGGAATCGGGTCGGGGCCGTCCCACAGGGACACGCCGACGGGGTGGCCGGACAGGGCCGAGAAGGTCAATGCCGTCACGAATCGGGTGGCGTCACCGGTCATCATGACCTTGACCTCGCCGCCGGAATCCATGAGCCGCCGGCAAAGCTCGACGGCCTTGTAGGCCGCGATTCCGCCTGACACGCCGAGCACGATCCGCCGGCCCGAAAGGGGCCCTTCAGTCATAGACCCGTCCCGAGAACGAGAACTGGTCGCGACCGGCGATCAGGTCGCCGCCGAAAATCTGGTCGCTACCGGCGGTCAGGTCGCGACCCGTGCTCGGGCGGACGGTCGTCAGCCGGCCGGTGCGTCGAGCCCGGCCGGGCTGGCCCCATCTTCGGTTTCGCCTTCCGCCAGGCGGTGGAATGTGATCTTGCCCACCGCGATCTCCTCGAGGGCGATCGACAACGGCTTGCGGGACACCGACGTCACCTGCGGCGGCACGATCGCGCCCAGACCCTCGCCCAGTTGGTTGAAGTAGGAGTTGATCTGCCGGCCTCGCTTGGCGGCCAGGGTGACCAGCGTGAACTTCGAGTCGACCCGCTGCAACAACTCTTCAACGGGGGGGTCCATCATGGTGGGACGGCGCTCGGCCATACGCAGGAATCAGCCTCTCAACTCGGAACCAGCTAGCGGTATCGGGCGATTATACCGGCCACTTCCTGCGCGGCCCGCTCGATGTCGTCGTTCACGACGACCGCGTCGGCAATTTTCAGCCCGAGTTGCTCCTCGTCCGCCCCGACCTCCAACCGGCGCCGGATGTGCTCCTCATTGTCACCACGGGCGCGCAGCCGGGCCTCTTGGTCGGCATGCGACGGCGGGACGACCACGATGAGCTTGGCGCTCGGACAGCGTTCCTTCACCTGCTGTGCCCCATTGAGCTCGATTTCGAGGATCACGTCGTGACCATCGGGCGGGTCGAGGTTGGGCGTCCCATACAGATGCCCGGTCCCCAGAAACTCGGTGTATTCGAGGAATCCGTCCTGCTCCACGCGGGCGAGAAAATCGGCCCGGTCGACGAAGGTGTACGCCGTTTCGGACTCGCCCGGCCGCCGGGGACGGGTCGTCCACGACCGCGACAGCCACGCCCTCGAATCCAGCGCCAGCAGGCGGTCGACCAACGTTCCCTTTCCAGCCCCCCCGGGACCAGAAATGATGAAGATCAAACGAGCATCGCCGGCACGACTGGGACTAAGGGGCCAGTTTTTCGAGCAGCCGCCGCCGCTGCTGCTGACCGAGGCCTTGCACCTTCCGCGTCTCGCTGATTCCGATCTCCTCCATTAAACGCCGGGCCTTGACCTTGCCCAGTCCGGGCAGGGATTCGAGGACTGAAACGACCTTCATCTTGGCCACCACGTCATCGTTGGCGCTCTGATCGAGGAGTTCTTTCAGCGTGAGCGAGCCCATCTTCAACTTCTCCTTCAGCTCGGCCCGCATGCGCCTGGCGGCGGCCGCTTTGTCCAGCGCGGCCTGCCGTTGGTCCGGAGAAAGTGAGGGGGGCAGCGGCATGCGTCGCACGTTAGCGCGCCGATCCGACGGCGTCTTCAGGGACTTGGGAAAAGTGCCCAATGGTACTTTTCGACATCCCCTGGAGGGATTTGACCGGGGTTCCCGGACCCGCCCCCGGCGCCGGCACGACCTGGGAAATCGACAGGACCGTCTCCCCGAGGGGTCAGGAAACGATCGAGGCGATCAGCGCTGCGGCAGCCGCGCCGCGATCGACTGCGGCGGTCACCGTGCGGCCGACCACCAGGAGGTCGGCCCCGGCGGCGTAGGCCTCGCCCGGCGTCGCCGAGCGCCCGTGATCGTGGCGGGGCGACCCCTCGGTCCGGATCCCGGGGACGACCACGGTGAAGTGCGGAGCCATCCGCTTGACCTCGGCCGCGTCGCTGGCGGCGCACACCACCCCGCCGCACCCGGCTTCGAGAGCCGCCCGGACCCGGTTGCCCAGGACGTGTTCGGGGGCGCCGGTGTCGCTGGTGAGCATGGTCACCGCCAACGCGGTCGGTGGCGCCAAGCCGGCCAGGCTGGCCCCCTCGGCCAGGCCCTCGACACCGGCGCTGAGCATCGGCACCCCACCGAATCCGGCCAGGGTCAGGTAGGACGCGCCGAGCGCCCCGATGACCCGGCCGGCCTTGCCGACCGTCGTCGGAATGTCGAACAGCTTCAAGTCAAGGAACACCTTCATGCCCTCGGCCAGGATGGACAGCACCGCGTCGGGACCCGCCGAGGTGAACAGCTCGAGGCCCACCTTGGCGGTGCCAAACCATGGCTTCAACTCGTGCACCAACCGGATGGCCTCGACCACGTCGTCGACATCGAGGGCGAGCACCAGGCGGTCCCGCAACTCGGCCGGCGCCTCGTCGATCTCCTCCACGTCTACGTCCGGTGATTCGTCCTGTGGAAAGAGGTGGTCGATGCTGGCGATGCGGTCGCCATCGGCCCGTTGGTCGCCGTTGAGGTCAATGGTGGTGTCGTCACTCATGGGCTCGTCCTATCAGGTCGGCGAGGCGGGTGACGCCATTGTGACCGCACCAACGCTCGAGTTCGGACAGGATGCGGGCGGGCGCCCGGGGATCGGCGAATGTGGCGGTGCCCACTTGCACCGCATCGGCCCCTGCCGCCAGCAACTCGGCGGCATCGGTGCCCGTCGAGACGCCGCCCACACCGACGATGGCGGCATGGGGCAGGGCCGCGCGGCATTCGTACACCGCTCGGACCGCGACGGGATGCAGGGCGGGGCCGGAGAGGCCGCCCCCGCCGCCGCCGAGACGGGGCCGCCCGGTTGCAGGGTCGAGCGCCAGGCCCATGAGGGTATTGACCAGCGTCAAGCCATCGGCCCCGGCTTCGAGCGCGGCCGCCGCGATCTCGGCCAGGTCAGTGACGTTGGGGCTCAGCTTGGCCCACAAAGGCAGCCCTGTTCCCGCGAGCGCCGCAGCCGCCTCGCCGACCGCGGCCGCGGTGGCGGCACACGAGTGGGCAAACATGCGCCGCCGGTCTTCGACATTCGGGCAGCTCACGTTGGCCTCGACCGCCACGATGGCCCCAGCCGCACGGCCGCCCGCGCCCACGCCGGCACCGGCTCCGGCACCGGCACCGGCACCGGCACCGGCTAGTGCTTTCGCGGCACGGCCGTAATCGGCCGCAGCATGGCCCCAGATGCTGACCACCACTCTCGCCCCGGTCGCGGCCAGGGCGGGAAGCTCGTCCTCCAGCCATGCCTGAACCCCAGGGTTCTGGAGGCCCACGCTGTTAAGCATTCCTGCGGCAACGGGATGCACCCGGGGCGGCGGGTTGCCGGCCCACGGATCGGGGGACAGCGACTTGACGACGACCGCGCCCAGCGCCGACAGATCGAGGTAGGCGGCCAATTCGGCACCGTGGCCTGCCGTTCCCGACGCCGTCATGACCGGGTTGGGGAGCGTGAGCGACCCGACCTGGGCCGTCAGATCAGGGCGCGCCATCGTCCGACCACCCAGCCGGAGTGCAAAGTGTCGTCCCCACGACAGTTTGTACTCCGGCCTCGCCCCAGTCGGCCCGGACCCAGGGGGCGCCCCATCACAGTTCGAGGCGCTGCTGGCCGTCCGCCTGGTATTCCTGCAGGCTGCGGACCACGAAGGGGTGGTTGGCCCGATCGGCGATGCCTGCGGCGGCGGCGCGTGCGGCGGCGACCGTGGTGAGGCACGCCACCTGGGCAACGTTGGCCGCCCGCCGGATGTGCGCGCCGTCGGCGCGGGGCCCGACGCCGCGCGGCGTGTTGACGACCAGCTGGACCTTGCCCGAGCGGATCAACTCCACCGCGTCCACGCCCGCCCCCTCCTCCCCCACCTTGGCCACGATCGTCTCGACGGGAATCCCGTTGTCTTCGAGATACACCGCGGTGCCGGAGGTGGCGACGATCGAGAAACCGAGCTCCACGAAACGCAACGCCGCTCGCAAACCTGCGGCCTTGTCCCGGTCGGCCAGGGAGAGGAACACCGACCCCGATTCGGGCAGCGGGTCGCCGGCCGCGGCCTGGCTCTTGGCGAACGCCAACCCGAAGGTGGTGTCGATCCCCATGACCTCGCCGGTGGAGCGCATCTCGGGACCAAGCAGGGTGTCGGCGTCGGGAAAGCGGTCGAACGGCAGCACCGCTTCCTTGACACTCACGTGGCCGCCCGTTCCCGCAACGGGTAGCAGTCCCGTCGCTTCCAGCTCGTCGAGGGTCGAACCGGCCATCACGAGTGCTGCCACCCGGGCCAGCGGCACGCCGGTGGCCTTGGACACGAACGGCACCGTCCGGCTGGCCCGGGGGTTGGCTTCGATGACGTACACCGTGTCGTCGTGCTCGCCGTGCTGCACGGCGTACTGGACGTTGACCAGGCCCCGTACGTCGAGCGCCTCGGCGATGGCCCGGGTGTGGGCCTCGATCACGCCGATGGTCGACGACGACAGCGTCGGCGGCGGGATCACGCAGGCGCTGTCACCGGAGTGGACCCCGGCCTCCTCGACGTGTTCCATGACCGCGCCGATGACGACTCGGCCGGTGGCGTCGCGGACGGCATCGACGTCGACCTCGATGGCATCTTCCAAAAAGCGGTCGACGAGGACGGGACGCTCGGCCGACAGTCCGCCCTCGCGGCCCAGTGACCCGAACCCCGCCAGCTCCGCCATGGCCGAGCGGAGCCGGTCGATGTCGTACACGATCTCCATCGCCCGCCCACCGAGGACGTAGCTCGGCCGGACCAGCGCCGGGTAGCCGATCCCGCCCGTACCGCCGATCCCGCCCGCACCGCGCGCACCGCCCGTACCTTCGACGATGGCCGCCGCCGCCTCGAAGGTCGCGGCCGTCCCGCCCGCGGGCTGGGGAATCCCCAACCGGGCACAGAGGTCGTTCCACCGCTCCCGGTCCTCGGCCAGATCAATGCTGTCCGGTGACGTGCCGAGGATGAGCTCGGGCGCCAGCCGCCCCGCCAGCTTCAGCGGCGTCTGACCTCCGAGGGACACGATCACCCCGCGAACCGAGCCGCTGCGTTGCTCGGCCTCGATCACGTTGGTGACGTCTTCCCAGGTCAACGGTTCGAAGTACAGCCGGTCACTGGTGTCGTAGTCGGTCGACACCGTTTCCGGATTGCAGTTGACCATGACCGTCTCGAAGCCGGCGTCGCGCAGGGCGAAGCTGGCCTGGACACAGCAGTAGTCGAACTCCACCCCCTGCCCGATGCGATTGGGCCCCGAGCCCAGGATGATCACCTTGGGCCGGTCGCTCGGCCGGACCTCGTCGGTGTCCTCGTAGGTCGAGTAGTGGTAGGGAGTCCTGGCGTCGAACTCGGCGCCGCAGGTGTCGACCGTCTTGAACGTCGCGGCCACCCCGCAGGCCAGGCGGGCGGCGCGAACCGACACTTCGGGCACGTGCCACAGCCATGCCAGTTGGGCGTCGCCGAAGCCCAGCCGCTTGGCCCGGCGCCACTCCGATCGGGTGAGGGCGGAAAAGCCGCCCTGCGCCCCGCGTGCCGCCAGCCACGCCCGGGCCTCGACGATCAGGAGCAACTGGTCGAGGAACCAGGGGTCCACCAACGTGGCCCGGTACAACCGCTCGACCGAGACGCCCCGGCGCAGCGCCGCCTCGAGGTGAAACGGCCGGTCCGGCGTGGCGACCGCCGCCCGCCGCACCAACTCGTCGTCCGAGAGGGCGTCGTAGGCGCTCTCCCCGGGGTCGCAGTTGAGACCGAGACGCCCGTGTTCCAGCGATCGCAGCGCCTTTTGGAGCGACTCGGGAAACGTCCGGCCGATCGCCATCGCCTCCCCCACCGACTGCATGCGGGTGCCGAGCACGTCGGGGATCCCGGGGAACTTCTCGAACGCCCAGCGAGGGACCTTGGTCACGACGTAGTCGATGGTCGGCTCGAAACACGCCGGCGTCTCGTTGGTGATGTCGTTGGCGATCTCGTCGAGGGTGTAGCCGACCGCCAGGCGGGCCGCGATCTTGGCGATCGGGAACCCCGTCGCCTTCGAGGCCAAGGCGCTGGAGCGCGACACGCGCGGGTTCATCTCGATCACGACCATCTGGCCGTGCTCGGGATCGACCGCGAACTGGATGTTGGAGCCGCCGGTCTCGACGCCGATGCGCCGGATGCACGCGAAGGCGGCATCGCGCATGTGCTGGTACTCGACGTCCGAGAGCGTCTGGGCCGGGGCCACGGTGATCGAGTCACCGGTGTGGACGCCCATCGGGTCGAAGTTCTCGATGGAACAGACGACGACGCAGTTGTCGGCCCGGTCCCGCATCACCTCCAGCTCGAACTCCTTCCAGCCGGCAATCGAGCGCTCGATGAGGATCTCGGTAATGGGGCTGGCCGCCAGCCCCGTCGCCGCGATCTGGCGCAGCTGCTCCTCGTCGAACGCGATCCCGGTGCCCGCCCCACCCAGGATGAAGCTGGGGCGCACGATGATGGGGTAACCAATCCGCTCGGCGACGACCAGCGCCTCCTCGAGGTGGTACGCGAACCCTGACTCCGGTGTCGCCAGGCCGATCTCGGTCATGGCCCGGTGGAACAGCTCGCGGTTCTCGGCGGTATTGATGGCCGTCGGGCTGGCCCCGATCATCTCCACACCGAAGCGTTCGAGCACGCCGCTTTCGTGCAGCCCCATGGCCAAGTTGAGCGCCGTCTGGCCGCCGAGGGTCGGCAGAACGGCGTCGGGGCGTTCCCGTTCGATGATGGCGGCCAGGGTCTCGACCGTGAGCGGCTCGATGTACGTCCGGTCGGCGAAGTCCGGGTCGGTCATGATCGTCGCCGGGTTGGAGTTGGCCAGGATGACGCGGTACCCCTCCTCGCGCAGCACCCGGCAGGCCTGGGTCCCCGAGTAGTCGAACTCGCACGCCTGGCCGATCACGATCGGGCCTGACCCGATCACCAGGACCGAGCTGATGTCGTCGCGCCGTGGCATCGGTCTACCAGCCGGCCCGCGACGCGGCCGCCTCGCTCGAGCCCGGCGAGGCCATCAGCCGGGCGAACTCGGCGAAGAGATAGCGGGCGTCGTGGGGGCCGGGCCCCGCCTCGGGGTGGTACTGGACGCCGAACGCCGGGACATCGCGGCACCGCAGGCCCTCGATCACGCCATCGTTGAGATTGACATGCGTCACGTCGGCCCGGGTCAGGCTGCCGTCGGCCACCGCGAAGTTGTGGTTCTGGCTGGTGATCTCGACGGCCCCGGTCTCGAGCCGCCGCACCGGGTGGTTGCCTCCGTGATGGCCGAACTTCATCTTGAACGTGTGGCCGCCCAACGCCGTGGCGAGGAGCTGGTGGCCCAGGCAGATCCCGAACACCGGCACCGCCCCCAGCAGGCCCGCGATCGCTTCGGCCGCTCCGGCGACGGCGGCCGGATCGCCCGGCCCGTTGGACAAGAACACACCGTCGGGCCGCCGCGCCAGCACCTCGGCGGCCGCCATGGTGGCGGGGACCACCTCGACGGTCGCCATGCGCCCGAGGTGGCGCAGGATCGTGCGCTTGATCCCGAAGTCGTAGGCGACCACCCGCAGCGGCCCCTCGCCCACGCTGTAGGGCCGTTCGGTGGTCACCGAGGCCACCAAATCGACGCCCTCGGTGCCCGGCTCCGCCAGGGCCGCCTCTTTCAGGGTGACCTCCGACGCCGTCCCGAAGGCGGCCGCCATCGAGCCCGCCTCCCGGATGTGCCGGGTCAGGCGCCGGGTGTCGACCCCGGTCAGGCCGGGCACCCGATGGCGGATCAGGAAGGTCTCCAGGTCCAGCGCCGAGCGCCAGCTGCTGGGCCGGCGGGCCAGATCGCGGACGACGATTCCCCGGCAGTGCGGGCGGCGGCTCTCGTCGTCGTCGGGGGTGACGCCGTAGTTGCCGATGTGGGGGCACGTGAAGGCGATGATCTGGCCGGCGTAGGACGGGTCGGTGATGACCTCTTGGTAGCCGGAGAGGACGGTGTTGAAGACCACCTCACCCGTCGCCACGCCGCCCGGCGGCTCCCAGCCCACCGCCTCGCCTTCGAACGTCGTGCCGTCGGCCAGCACCAGCAACGCCGGGCGGCGGGCGCCGGGGACCGGCGGGCCCCCCTCCCAGTCGATCAGGTGGTCGTCGTCGGTCGTCAACGCTGGGCCTCGCCGTCGATCACCACGGGCTCGCCCCGCAAGACGGTGTGGCGGACCCGGCCGGTCAGGGTCCGGCCGGCGTAGGGGCAGTTGCGGCTGCGGCTGGCCAGCCGGGCCGCATCAACAACCCAGGTGACCTCGGGGTCGATGACGCACACATTGGCCGCTGCGCCCGCCACGATCGGGCCGCCGTGGCGGTGGGCCAGCCCGGCGATGGCGGCGGGCTGCCAGGAGAGCAGGGCCAGCAACCGCTCGATGGGGAGGTCGAGCTCGGTGAGGGCCAAGGCGAGCGCCGTTTCCAACCCGAGCATCCCCGGCGGTGCCTGATCGAACGGCGCCTCCTTGTCTTCCTGGGCGTGCGGGGCGTGGTCGGTGGCGATGGCGTCGACCGTCCCGTCCACCAGCGCCGCCTTCACGGCAGCCACGTCAGCGGCCGGGCGCAGCGGTGGGTTGACCTTGAACACGGTGTCGTAGGAGGCCACCGCGGCGTCGGTGAGGCTGAAATGGTGCGGCGCCACCTCGGCGGTGACCCGGGCGCCACCCTGCTTGGCCTGGCGCACCATCTGCAACGAGGTGGCGGTTGAAAGGTGGAGAAAATGGATCGGGGCGCGCGTCAGACGTGACAGCGCCAGGTCACGCATCACCATGAGTTCCTCCGCCTCGCCGGGCACGCCGGGGATCCCCAATCGGCTCGACCACTCCCCTTCGTGCATGTGGCCTCCGGCCGCCAGCGACGCGTCCTCGCAATGCTGGGCAAGGGTCACGCCGAGGGCCGAGGCGTATTCCAGGGCCCGCCGCATCAGCCGGGCGTCTTGCACCCCGTTGCCGTCGTCGGTGAACAGGCGGATGCCGAGGTCGGCCATCTCGGCGAGCGGTGCCAGCAACTTCCCCGCCCGCCCCACGGTGATGGCCCCCGCCACGGCCACCTCGCACGTGGTGCGAGCACCGAGTTCCAGCACCTGGCGGGCGACCGCGGCGCAGTCGATCGGGGGATCGGTGTTGGGCATCGCCACCACCGCCGTGTAGCCGCCCAGGGCCGCGG
>JAUTXM010000370.1 GCA_030838025.1 Acidimicrobiaceae bacterium | reverse complement strand
GCCGAGGACCTCAAGGCGATCGAGAAGCGCATGCGGGAGATCGTCAAGGCCGGACAGCGCTTCTCCCGGCGGGTGTCCGACGACGACAGCGCCCGGGCCGAGTTCGCTGACCAGCCCTACAAGCTGGAGCTGATCGGGCTGAAGGGCGGGGCGGCTGCCGGGGGGCCTGCGGTTTCGGGCGACGGGACCGAGATGGTCGAGGTGGGACCGGGCGAGCTGACGATCTACGACAACCTGCATGCCCGGACCGGCGAGCTGTGCTGGAAGGATCTCTGCCGGGGCCCGCATGTGCCCACGACCCGCAGCATCGCCGCCTTCAAGGTGTTGCGCAGCGCCGGAGCGTACTGGCGTGGCAGCGAGAAAAACCCCCAGCTCCAGCGCATCTACGGCACCGCGTGGCCCTCGGGTGAGGCCCAGGACCAGTACCTGGCCCAGATGGCCGAGGCCGAGCGGCGGGACCACCGACGGCTGGGCGCGGAGCTCGACCTGTTCTCGTTCCCGCCCGAGATCGGCAGCGGGCTGGCGGTCTTCCACCCCAAAGGCGGCATGGTGCGCCAGGTGATGGAGGACCATTCCCGGCGCCGCCACACCGACGCTGGCTACCAGTTCGTCAACACGCCCCACATCACCAAGGAGGCGTTGTTCCAGACGTCGGGCCACCTGGGCTGGTACGCCGAGCACATGTACCCGCCCATGGAGCTGGAGGGCGCCCGGTACTACCTGAAGCCGATGAACTGCCCGTTCCACATCCTGATCTACCGGGATCGAGGGCGCTCCTACCGGGAGCTGCCGCTGCGCATGTTCGAGTTCGGCACCGTCTACCGCTACGAACAATCAGGCGTGGTCCACGGCCTCACCCGGGTGCGGGGCCTGACGATGGACGACGCCCATATCTTCTGCACCCGCGAGCAACTGACCGACGAGCTGAAGAGCCTGCTGCGCTTCGTGCTGGACTTGCTGGCCGAGTTCGGCCTGACCGACTTCTACTTGGAGTTGTCGACTCGGGGCGCCGAGAAGGAGAAGTTCGCGGGGTCCGACGAGGACTGGGAGTCGGCCACGGGCGCCTTGCGCGAGACCGCCTTGGCGGAGGGTCTGGAACTCGTGATGGACGAGGGTGGGGCGGCGTTCTACGGCCCCAAGATCTCCGTCCAGGCCCGCGACGCCATCGGGCGGACGTGGCAGATGTCCACCATCCAGGTCGACACCCAGCTCCCGGCCCGCTTCGAGTTGGAGTACGACGCGCCCGATGGGACCCGGCAACGGCCGGTCATGATCCACCGCGCCTTGTTCGGGTCGGTCGAGCGTTTCTTCGGGATCTTGGTCGAGCACTACGCCGGGGCGTTTCCCGCCTGGCTGGCGCCGGTGCAGGTCATCGGGATCCCGATCACCGACCGCCAGGTCGACTATCTCGATTCGGTAGCGGCGGCGTTGCGCGCGTCGCGGGTACGCGTCGAGGTGGACCGCTCGGACGAGCGGATGCAGAAGAAGATCCGCACGGCGCAGAAGTCGAAGGTTCCGTTCATGGTCCTGGCGGGCGACGAGGACCAGGCGCGGGGCACGGTGTCGTTCCGGTACCGGGACGGGTCGCAGCGCAACTTCGTCCCCCACGACGAGGCCGTGGCCGAGATCGTCCGGTACGTGGAGTCGCGGGACAACCGGGACCCAACGGCGCCAGCCGAGCCCGGCTAGCGCCGAGGACGGCTCAGCGGAACGGCGCTGCGGATGGCCGGAGTACAAAGTGTCGTGTACACGACACTTTCTACTCCGGCCCCTTACCGGCTGGGCTGGCGAGCGGGCGCACCGGGAACAGCGACGCGCCCACCGCGATCGCCAGGATGACCATCACCGAGACCAGTTCGACCCATGTCGGCAGCGGGTGGAACTCGTCCAGGATCAAGCTGATCCCCGCGACCGCGAGGATGACGCCGAGGCCATGCTTGAGATACCGCAGGCGTTCGATGAGTCCTGACACCAGGAAATACAGCGGGCGCAGGCCAAGGAGGGCGAAGGAATTGGCGGCCAGCACCACCCAGGTGACCCGGGTGAACGACAGCACCGCGGGCACCGAGTCCAGGGCGAAGACCACGTCGGCGGCCATGACCGCCGCGATCACCGGGATCAACGGGGTGACCCTGCGGTGCCCGTCCCGGCGGACCCACAGGGCCCGGCCCTCGTAGTCCGGGACGCTCGGCAGGACCGCCGCCGTCCAGCGCTGCAGCCGTCCCGGGCCGTGATGGGTCACGAGGCGCTCCTGGCGGAACAGACGGAAGCCCGTGAAGATGAGGATGGCGCCGAGGACCGCCGCCAGCCCGGGGATCACGGTCAGCAGCGCGACGCCGGCGACGATCAGGATGGCCCGGAGGCCCAGCGCCCCGACCAGGCCCCAGCTCAGCGCCCGGATCTCGGCCTCCGCGGGAACGTTGGCGCCGCCGAGCACGATGAACAGCACGGCCAGGTTGTCCACCGACAGGATCCGCTCCAGCAGGTAGCCGCCCAGGTACTGGCCCGACAGGTCCGGCCCGTCCACGGCCCAGACGAACAGGGCGAATGCGGTCCCGACGACGAGCCAGGCGATGCTCCATCGGGCCGCCTTGGCGGTCGAAATGGGTTGCCCGGCCCGCCCGAAAAACAAAAAGTCGAGGACGAAGAGCGCGCCCAGCCCGACGCTCAGTACCGCCCAGGCCCACCACGACATCGTTCCTCCTCCGGCTTGCATGCTTTGCAGCCGGAGGTCTCTCCCGCTCTCCCTTTCGGGAGAGCCGATGCTGCCGGGTCGCTCGTGCTGGACCGACCGTGTTGACGACAGCGCCGCAGGGGGATACTCCCCTCCGATAACAATCCGATCGTACCGCACGAGGAGCGTAGCGTCGCAGGGGTGGAAGAAGGGACCAGGTACGCCGACTCAGACGGGGTAAAGATCGCCTACCAGGTGCACGGCGATGGAGATGATCGCCCCTTGCTGCGTTGGAATGCCGGCTCCTGTCCCGCCGTTTCCAGATGCATGGAGATCAAGGAACTCGGTCATCTGGTGCTCTACGTCCACGACGTCGCGCGGTCGTCGGCGTTCTATCGCGACGTGCTCGGTTGGCATCAGATCAGCCCCGAGGGCCTACCGGTCGCGGCGTTCTCGAGCGGGCGAACGCATCACGAGCTCCTGCTCATCGAGGTGGGGGGCGACGCCGCCCCACTCCCCGCGGGCCGCCATGTCGGGCTCTACCACTTCGGCCTCAAGATCGGCGACACCGACGAGGATCTCAGGACCGCGCTTGGCGCGTTAAAGGCCGCGGGTGTACCGATCGCGGGGGCGGCCGACCACACCGTCTCGCACAGCCTGTACCTCTTCGACCCCGACGGCAACGAGATCGAGCTGTACGTCGACGTGGCCGGTGTCGATTGGGCCAACCATCCCGAATCGATCCTGGCGCCGGTTCGACCGCTGGCGCTGTAAGTCGACGCGGCGACGCAGTGCCGCGGCACGCGCCCCGCGCAGGACCCTCCTTCATCCAGAACGGTCGGCAGGCCCGAAGAGTAACCGGAGCGAGACGAAATCCGACCCTTTTCTGGGGTACACGGATCACAACTCCAGGCAATCCGTATACCCGCCTGACCAAACGGTCGCCCACCCCGGGCGACAAAGAGGAGGAAACCCTGTGTCAATAGACGACCGGGCGCTTCGATCACTGATCGTAGAGTCCGCAGACCTTCAATCCGACGCCATGAAGACCACGAAGAGTGGCCTGACCGACGTCGTCGAGCAGGGCCTGGAGCGCCGGGCAACCGGCGGGTTCGACCCCGACGAGACACGGGCCTACCACGTTGAGCGCCGGCGCTTGCTGGCCAACAGCGTCAAGGGACTCGGGGCTTTCGCCGGTACCGCGGTCGGCGCCGGACTGTTCCAGATGTTCACCGCTCCCGCGGCGTCCGCCGACACGAGCATGGATGTGCAAGCCGGCCAGACCGCGGCTTCCATCGAAAACCTGGCAGTGGCGGTGTACAACAAGGCAGCCGGCCTCCCGTTCATGAAGAACATTCCGGCACCGGCCGGCCCCACCGTCACGGT
>JAUTXM010000353.1 GCA_030838025.1 Acidimicrobiaceae bacterium | reverse complement strand
GCACTCTGAGTCGTTGAGATAGAGCTGGAACGTGATGGTCCCGGTGGGCGGCGCCGGCGTGCCGGTGTCCGGCGGCGACAGTGTGGCGGTATCGGAGATCGTGGGTCCGGGACCCGAAGCAACGGTGCTGATCGACGTGGGCGCGGCGGCGACGGTCACGACCTGCCCGGGGGCGTTGCAGGGAGTGCTCGCGGGCGCATTGTTGGCGTCGCCGCTGTAGGCGGCGGTCCAGCGGTAGGTCCCGGCAACAATGACCACGAACGGGGCGGATGTGTACGCCCCGTCACCGTTGACAGGGACGATCGAGGTGAACGCTGGGGCAGCGGCACAGGTGGCGTCATTCGGGCCAAAGAGACTGAAGGTGATGGTGCCGGTCGCGGGGTCGGTTCCTCCGAGAATGGCGGTGTCGGTGATCGGCGCGCCGGCCACGGTGTCACCTGACGCTTGGGCGGTGAAGGTGGGGACGGCCTTGGTAACGGCAACCGTCTCGTTGGGGTCACCACAGGCTCCGGCGGCGGGAGCGTTGTCGGCATCGCCGCTGTACGACGCGATCCAGTGATACGTGCCCACGCCGCCCTCGACGGTGGTGAACGGGGCGGAGTTGATGGTACCGGTGCCCACCGGAACCGTCGACGTGAACACCGGCGTCCCAGTGCACGTTTGGTCACTCGGTCCGAACAGCGTGAAGGTCACCGAACCCGTGGGATTGAACGCGCCGGGCAGCGTCGCGGCATCCGAGAGATTGCCCTGCACGGGAACCGAAGGTGAAGCGGTCGTCGAGATGGTGGGCTGCGCCGGACCGACGACCACGGTCTCGGCCGGATCGTCGCACGCCGTGTTCACCGGGGGGTTGCCGGCGTCACCGCTGTAGGAGACGACGATGTTGTACACGCCCAACGCCGTGGGCGTGAATGCCGGAGAGGTGTAGATACCGGCCCCGTTCACCGCGACGGTGGCGCTGAACGTGGGGGTGGTGTCGCACTGGGTGTTGTCGTTGGGTCCAAAGACGTCGAAGGTCATGGTGCCCGTCGGGCTGCTTCCGCCGCTCAGGACCGCGGCGTCGGAGAACGTGGCGCCGAGGGTGGTCGGGCCCGAGGCCTGGGTCGTGATCGACGGCAGGATGGAGTCGACCGAGACGGACTCGTTGGGGTCGAGGCAGACGCCCGATATCGGGTTGTTGTTGGCGTCGCCGTTGTAGGTCGCGATCACCCGGTACGTGCCGAGCGACGTCGGCGAGAAGGGGGCGGAGGTGTAGTCGCTGTAGCCCGAGTCCACCGGTACCGTCGACGTGGCGACGGGGGCCGCGCTGCAGGTCGCATCACCGGGCCCGTAGATCCGGAAGGTGATGGTCCCAGTCGGTGCCGTGCCGAAGTTGCTGTCGGGCGGCGTCAGCGATGCGGTATCGGACATCTGGGCTCCGTCGTAGGACGCGGCGGTGATCAGGGTGGGGGTGGTGGCCTCGACGGTCACGGTCTCGTTCGGGTCGTTGCACGCCGTGGTCACCGGGGCGTCGGTGGCGTCACCGCTGTACGCCGCCACCCACCGGTACGTGCCGGCGTTGTTGGCCGAGAATCCGTCGGAGGAGTAGTTGGCGTCGCCGTCGATCGAGACCGGGGAGGAGGTAAACGCCGGAACGCCGGAACAGGTGGCGTCATTGGGGCCGAAAAGGGTGAAGGTGATGGTCCCCTGGCCGCCGACGGTGCCTGAAATGGTGGCGGTGTCATCGATGGTGCTACCCGCCAGGACCCCGCTGGCCCCGAAAGCGGTCGTGGTGAGGCCGGGGATGTTCAGCGCCAGCGTGACCTGCTCGGCCGAGTCGCCGCACGTCGTGGCGGCCGGCGGATTGTCATTGGTGTCACCCGAGTACTGGGCGACCCACTGGTAGGTGCCCTCGGCGGCGGGAGTGAACCCCCCGGAGTCGTAGGCGCCGTCCCCGTCGACGCCACGGGTCGACGTGAAGACCGGTGGGTTGGCGCAGGTGGGGTCGTTGGGGCCGTAAAGCTGGAACGCAATGGTCCCGCCGCCGGCGCCGTTGATGGTCCCCGACAGGTTGGCCACGTCGTTGACCGCGGAGCCCAGCAGGCCGCCGTTCGACGCCGCAGTGGTGAACTGGGGCGTGACGACCGTCGTCTCGCCGGGATCCCCACAGGCCGTCGAGGTCGCCAGGTTTCCCGCGTCACCGCTGTAGGTCGCGATCCAGCGGTAGGTCCCGTCCGAACGCGGGGTAAACCGGCCGGATCGATAGGTGCCGTTGCCAGTGACCGCGACCGTCGAGGTGAAGTCGGCCGAACCTCCGTCACCGAATGCGCAGTTCGGGTTGCTGGGTCCGAACATCTCGAAGGTGATCGTGCCGCCGGGAGCGGCACCCGCCAGACCCCTGATGGTGGCTCGGTCGCCGATGGTGTTGGCATCGAGGACCAGGGTCGCCGCCGTGACCTGGGTCGTGAGCGTCGGTGCCCCCAGCGCGAGGGTGACCGTCTCGTTGGCGTCGCCGCAGGGCGTGGTCACCCCGTTGTTGGCAATGTCCCCGCTGTACTGGGCCGTCCAGAAGTAGGTCGTGTTGGCCGAGGCATTGTACGGAGGATCAGAGGTTGCGGTGCCGCCGGTCAAGGGCACGGTCGACGACGTGAACACGGCAGGGCCGAGACAGGAAGGGTTGTCGTACAGATTGAAGGTGACATTGCCGGTTGGGTTGAGACCGCCCGACACGGTGGCGGTGTCGGTGAGCGGGTTCCCCGCGGCGGCGAGTGACGCCTGGGTCGTGACCGTCGGGGTGGCAAATGCGACGTCCGTCGACTCATTGGCGTCGCCGCACCCGGTGCTGGTGGTGTCAAAGGTGCCGTCGCCCGAGTAGGTGGCCGTCCAGTGGTAGAGGCCGCCGAAGGTCGGGTTGAAGGCCGGCGAGGGGTAGTCGCCGTAGCCGTTCACGGTGACGAACTGGGTGAACTCGGGGCTGAACGCGCAACTCGGGTCGAAGGGTTTAAAGGCGTCGAATCGGATCGTGCCGGTCGGGGTCCCCGAAGCGCCGGGTATTGACGCCAGATGGGCAACGTCCGAGATCGGCGTGCCGGCGGGGGCGGACGGCGTTGCCGTCGTCGTCAGAACGACCGCGACCGCGAACGCGTCGGGCTCGTTGAGGAGCAAGACCGCCCCTATCACCAGCCCGATGGCGGCCCGTCGTGGCCACCGCCGCCATCCCAACCCCCTGTGCGACAGAAACGTCCTCCGATGCAATCTTCAGCTTTCCTCAGGTTCGGCGGACGTTACCTTACGGTAACCACCAGGGCGAGTCTAGACAGCCCCTCGACCAAAGTCGTTGCAGGAGCAAGGGCGCCCAGCCGGGGAGGGGAAACGCCGGCACCGGGTTAGTATCGGCGCCGCAGCCGGAATCGACGGGCCCAGCGGTCCGACTCTGGAGAGCGGAGGGGGCGGTGACCATCAAGACAGGGCGCTTCGCCATCATCGAACAACTGGTGGCCGACGGTGTCACCCACATGTTCGGCAACCCAGGCACGGTCGAGCAGGGGTTCCTGGACGCCCTGAGCGACTACCCGAGCATCAAATACATCCTCGGTTTGCAGGAGACCGTCGCCGTGGGCATCGCCGACGGCTACGCCCGGGCCACTCACAAGCCCACGATCGTCCAACTGCACAGCGGTGTCGGCGTCGGCAACGGGATCGGCATGATGTATCAGGCCAAGCGGGGACACGCGCCATTGGTCGTCATCGCGGGTGAGTCCGGCCTGCGCTACGACGCCATGGAAGCCCAGATGTGGGCCGACCTGGTCGCCATGACCGAACCAGTCACCAAGTGGGCCACTCGTGTCGTCGACCCCGGTTCGCTGCTGCGAGTCCTGCGGCGGGCCATCAAGGAGGCGGGCACCGCGCCCATGGGGCCGGTGTTCGTGTCGCTGCCCATGGATGTGCTCGATGCGCCCAACGACGAGGAAGTGGTCCCGACGTCGTTCCCGTCGACTCGCTCGGTGGCCGCCGCCGAGGACATCGCGCGAGCTGCCGCGCTCCTGGCCCCGGCCACCCACCCGATCATCATCGCGGGCGACGGGGTGTCGTTCTCCGGGGCCCAGCCGGAGCTCACCCGCCTGGCCGAGCTCTGGGGCGCCGAGGTCTGGGGCGCCGACTGGTCCGAAGTCAACATGTCCTTCGCCCATCCCCTCTTCCGGGGCATGACGGGCCACATGTTCGGCGACCACAGCCAGACCATCACGGGGCCGGCCGACGCCGTCTTGGTGACGGGCACCTACGTCTTCCCCGAGGTCTTCCCGTTGCTCTCGGGGGTCTTCGCCGAGGGCGCACCGGTGGTGCATGTCGACCTGGACGCCCACGAGATCGCCAAGAACTTCCCGGTCGACATCGGCCTGGTGGCCGACCCGAAGCTCACGCTCGGGGCCCTCGCCGATGCCATGAACGCCACGATGTCCGACGACCAGAAGGCTGCGGCGGCGACGCGGATGGCGGACCTGGGGGCATCGAAGGAGCAGGCGATCGCCAACGACAAGGCACGCGACCGCACCTTCCATGACTCACTGCCGCTGCATGCCTCGTTGTTCGGCGAGGAGCTGGCCCGCCAGCTGCCGCCCGACGCCATCATCTTCG
>JAUTXM010000339.1 GCA_030838025.1 Acidimicrobiaceae bacterium | reverse complement strand
TGGCCGCGCAGCGCCGACTTGATCCGCGCCTCCAACTCGGCCTGGCGAAGCTCGTTTGCGGACTGACCAAGGTTGACCAACCCGAAGGTGATCCGGAACAGAGCCAGGCGCCAACCACCGGTCGGCGGAACGACTTTGGCGGGGACGAGCTCGTCACGCCTGATCCGGTCCGCATACGACCCAGTCGGCGGTGGCGGCGCCCCCCGGGAGTCCTGGCCAAATTGCTGAGTGGACCAGGAAGCGGGCGGCTGTTGTCCCTGGCTCTGCGGCGCCGGTGGTCGCGGGGCCCGTTGCTGCTGCCCGCCGGGCTGCTGCTGTCCCCACTGTGGCGGATTCGGAGGGTTCGGTTGTTGGGGAGCGCCCTGCTGTTGGGAAGGGCTCGGCTGTTGGGGAGGGCTCGGCTGTGGGTTCGGCGCGTTGAACTGCCCGGTGTCGCGCGACCCTTGCGGGGGTCCGAAGTTGGGCGGCGGTCGGTGGAAGCCGCCGGTCGGCGGACGGTCGGGCTCGCGTGACGGCTGCGTCGGCGGTTCTGGCGTGACCGATTCTGGCTTGGGTGGCTCCGGAGCCGGCGGTTCGGGCGCCTGGTCGGGCTTCGGCGCGGCATCGGCCGGCACGAAGTCGACCGGCGGTCGCGAGGGCAGGGGCGTCGCCGCCCGAGTGAACGTCGGCTCGACGGGCGCGGGTGCAGGTTCGTAGTTGGATTCCTCGGGCCCGGTCCAGCCGAGTTGCCTGCGCAGGGCGTCGTCACTCTCGCTCACGGCACCAGGCTCCTTCCCGTGGAATCAGACGATGCGACTGCCTCCCTCGATTCAAGTATCAACCACACCCAGCCCCCGCCAACCGATCATCGGAGGGTCGGCGGCCAATCTCGGCAAACAGCAAACGATGTATGAGCCGCGATCGCCAACCGGAGATGGACCTCCGGTAGCGTTCACCGGCGGTTGCACACGGCATTGAGCGCAGCCCTGCGGTCCCATCACTCGATCGGCCTTCCGTCCGGCGATGATGGGCTGCGACGTCCATCTATACAGTTCAAGCCGTCTCGCTCGGGGCTGGAGGCGCCAGTTGGGCGGCCCGGATGGTCTTGGAATTGGTGCGCAGGGGGTCGATGATCCGCTGGTACGCTCCATCCGGCGAGGGGGTTCGACGCATGGGTCTGCTGGGCAAGCTGGAGAGCTTCGGCAAAGCCGTTTGGGATACCGGCAACGAGGTCGTCGGGGACGTGGCGTCGCTCGTCGAAGGGGCCGGCGCCATCGGCGACTTCATTGAGCGGGTAGGAAAGGTCACCGACCTCGACGACGTGATCGCGGTGGGTGGACGATTCGCCGGGCGGGCCGAGAAGGCCGGCCTGAACAAGTTCCTCCGCGCGGCCAACGCCCCAATCCTCGACAGTGGCCAGTTGGTGATCGCAGGCATGAAGCTGACCACGGGCCTCGGTGAACCCGAGGACGGCGAACGCTTCGGTCGAGGTGGCGCCCGTCTTCACGACGCCGATGCGACGCTGAGGTCCGCGGAGCCCACCGCGAACTGGTCGGGCGCGGGCGCCAACTCCTACGCGGTGCAGAACGTCGAACAGCTGGCGCGGACCAGGGCGATGGCCGCCGCCGACCATCAGGTGCACGGCGTGCTCGCCACCGAGGCCTTCCAGGTCAGATTGCACCGGGACCGTCTCGACGATTGGTACAACTGGCTCGCCGACGTCGGTCTGGTGACCTTCGCGCTGGGCCTCCTTCCGGGCGTCGGTCAGGGGTTGAGGGCGGTTGCGGACGTCCAAGCGGTGCTCGTCGCGGTCGGCCGCAGCTCGTCGGAGCTGTACCAACTCTCGTCCGAGGTCGAGGCGAACGCCGCGGCCCTGCAGCAGCTCGTCGGGCGCTACGAGAACGTCGGGCAGACCGCGAACCTCTCCCAGCGGGGCGCGGACCAGAACCCGCCCCCGCCGCCGTCGGCACCGCATGAACAGTCGCCCCCGGACGGGCCGGGAGACAAGGATTCCGAGGACACGCCGACGACGCCTCGGTCCGAACAGCCGCCGGGCAACCCGGGGCAGTTCGTCGCGCCGACGCAAACATCCGGTGGGCCGGGGTCTGGGGGCGGGAGCGGTTCACCAGCGATGGGTGGACCTCCCCCGACGCCGCCGGTGGACCTGCCCGCGGTGCAAGGGCAGCAGACGTCGGCCGGCGGTGGCAGACCTTCGGGCCCGGGGACGCAGCCGGGGCCGCTTGGCGGCATGCCGCCCGGGGCGATGAGCGCGGGACCCGCTCCGATGGCCGCCGCCCCCGGTGTCCCGGTGGCACTGATCAAGGAGGCCGTGCAGGCGGCCATGCAGCGGGAGGCCGAGAGGCAGGCGGCCGAGGACGAGGAAGACAAGGACGACGAAGAAGACGACGACGGCGACGGCAAGCCGGACGCGGAAGAAGACACGGACGGGGACGGCAAGCCCGACGAGAAGAAGGACGAGCCGGTGGCAGCCCCTGGCGGAATCGATGCGGGTCGGGCGCCGGTGCGCATCGAGATGGACGTCGACGTGGAGCGGCTGAGCACACCGATCACGGTTACCGTGGACCGAGAAAATTCAATCGGGCCGCCGCCGGCGCCAGCACCATAGGAAGATAGGGACGAAGGGGAGTCACATGTCCGGCGATCTGCGAGTTACGACGGCCCACCTGCGGGAGTTGGCCGCCAAACAGCGGCAAGTGGCCACCGAGATCGGGTCGGCCGCCGTGGTCGCCGACGGTGTGGACACGTCGGTCCGGGCGACCCATGGGGTGATCTCGTGGTCGACCGCCGCAGCGGTGGAGGCGGTGCAGAACGCACGCCGCGCCGCGGGTTCGCGAATGGAGGGGGTTTCGAAGGGAATGGCAGACAATCTGGACGCGTCCGCTGCGGCGTACTACCGGATCGACGGGCTGGCCGGTGGCCGGCTCGGCGACCAGATGCAACCCCGATGACCACGGCAGGGAGTGCCGGACAGGGCGCCACACACATCGACGACGTCGTCGGCTTCGAGGTCACCATCGACGGCATGCTCGTCATCGCCGACAAACTCAACATCATGGAGTTCCCGCCGTCGATGGGAATCCGGCCAAACATCCCGCAGCTCGAGCTGCGAGACGTGGTGTGGGAACAGGT
>JAUTXM010000315.1 GCA_030838025.1 Acidimicrobiaceae bacterium | reverse complement strand
CTGCGCAGCCCCCTGGCGTCGGCCCTGACACAGCTCCAAGTCGACCGGGCGCATCCCGAGTCGGCGGACTGGCAGCAAACCGCAGATGGAGTCGAGGCGGAACTCGAGCGGGTCCAACACCTCGTGGATGACCTGCTGGGGTTGGCCCGAGCCGACGAGGGCGCGCTCGCGAGGGGCCGGACGGCGGTCGACCTCGACGAAATAGTTCGCGACGAGGCCGCCCGTCAAAAGGTCACCTCGCCCGTGCCGATTGATATCCGCGGCGTGACGCCGGTCCAGTTGCAGGCCAACGCCGACGAACTTGGTCGAGCCGTGACGAACTTGATCGCCAACGCGCGTCGCCATGCCCGCAGCGGTGTCTCGGTCACACTGGCTCGGCGGAATGATGAGGCACTCCTGGTCGTCGCCGACGACGGTCCGGGCGTACCGGCCGACCAGCGGGACCGGGTCTTCGGACGATTCGTCCGTTTGGACGACGCTCGGCCCCGAGATACCGGCGGTTCGGGTCTCGGTCTCGCCATCACCAAGGAGATAGTCGAGGCCCACGGCGGGACGATCACCATCGGTGACAATCACCCGGGAGCCCGGCTCGAAATTTGCGTCCCCATTCGGGTCCATACCGCGGACCGGCGCAAGGGCTCGACCGATCGAACCCGTGGCGGTCCACCCTTCGCCGGCCTTGCGAGATTCACCAGTTCGAAGACGCCGAAGGGCCAGGTCGAACGCTAGAACTTGGACTTGTGGACCACTCGAATGGCCGCGACCCGGGTCCGCCATGGGCTGCTGCCGATTCCGGGACCCATAGCGAAGACAACAGCCGTCACCACAGGCTGATCGGTCGCCGGGGGCGCAGTCAGAGGATCACCACAGGCATCCGGTCTGGCCGGGGTTTGCCGACAGATCGCCGAGTCGAGCGCGGCGTCGTGGCGACTGCTCGCCTCGTTCTGCGCGCCCCTGCCCACGTCGGGGCGCGCCAGCGCGTGGGTATCCGGGCCGTTCCCTTTCGAGTAGCCGCCACTTGGCCGCGACGGCGAGCGCAATCAGGTGTCAGTCGCTCTACTGTGGCGCGTTGATGAGTGACATCGACGAGCGATACCAGCGCATTACAGGCGAGTTCACTGCCCGGGCCCGCGCCGTGCCTTTGGATGCGTGGGACAACCCGTCACCCTGTGCGGGCTGGACAGCCCGTGACGTCGTCGGTCATCTCACTGGTTGGATCCCTGGATTCTTCGGCGCCCACGGCGTGGAGTTTCCACCTGTGCCCTCTGTTCAAGATGATCCCGTTGCCGCGTGGGAGACGGTGCAGGCGACGCTCGCCGAGGCACTCACTGATCGGGCGCTCGCCGCGAAGCCCGTCGAGACCCCGTTCAGTACACAGTCGCTGGCTGAGACCGTCGACATGATCGTCACCGGAGACGTGTTCACGCACACGTGGGATCTCGCCCACGCCACCGGCCAGGACGAGACGCTCGACCCGGCCCAGCTCCAACTGATGATCGCTGCTATGGGAGCGATGCCGGAGGAGGCCCTGCGGGCCGACGGCATGTTCGGCCCCCCGATCGAGGTCTCCGCCGACGCCGACGACCAGACCAAGTTTCTCGCCTACCTCGGCCGGCGAAGGTAGCTGCGGGCCGACGCTCTGGAACGCCCACGCACAGCGGGACGCTCATTGTCCTTGGCGGAGCTGCGTACCGCACCGGAATTCGTCGGCGCCGGCCGATCTTTGCGGCGGCCGAGAGGGTCCGAGAGACACGCGTATCGTGCATCCATGCATCGGCCGACTGCGCCTCGAGTCACCACAGTCGAACGTAGGGCGGGGACCGACAGCGCGCCCGTCCTTCTCCACACCACGGTGTTCCACGAGGCCGGTGACCCCTGTGCCCGATGGTGCGTACGTAGTCGGGCAGAGACCGGCTAGAACACCCCCGCGTCAATGGCCGCACCGATGGCTCGCACCACACCCCTGACAAACGACTCGTCGAGCGGGAGGTGCGCATGCAGAAGCCGGTGGTACGCCGGGCCGAAAAGGATGTCGAGCAGGAGGTCGGCGTCGGCCCCAGGTGGCAGCTCGCCCCGGCTCTTGGCTCGCTCGGTCAGGAGCAGGTGACGCGCCCGCACGGGCCCGATGAACCGCTCCCGCCACGCGTCAGCCAGGGCGGGGTCGCGCTGCACCTCGGCGATGAGCCCCTTCAGTGCGCGGCCGGTCGCCGTGCGGTCGACCGCGCTGACCCAGTTGCGAAGCGTGGCCAGGAGGTCATCCTCGAGGCGCCCTGTGTTCGGGAGCGGCTGGCGATCCAGGAAGTCCACCATGAAAGCGTCAAAGGCGAGCGTGCCCTTGGTCGGCCAGCGCCGGTAGATAGAGGCCTTCGACACCCGGGCCTGGGTGGCGATGTCGTCAAGTGAGATCTCTGACAGCGGGCGCTCGGCCAACAGGCCAGTCGTCGCCTCGATGATGGCCTGCTCAGTCCGCTGGCTGAAAGGCCGGCCCCGCGCCGTGGGCCGTTTTGTCGGGGGCCTGCCGTCCGCGGGGGGGTCGTTTGTATCCACGGTCCGAGTCTACCGGGAATAACGAAACGATTCGAGTCGTTTCTGATCTCTGATGGCTCACAGGGACCGGATCCAGACCTCAAAGGGAGGACAGTGTGGAGCAGACACGATTGGGGCGCAGCGAACTGACCGTCTCGCGAATTGCCTTCGGCACGTGGCAGTTGGGCGGTGACTGGGGTCCAACCGACGAGGCCGAGGCCATGGCCGCCATTCGCCGCGCCGCCGACTTGGGTGTAACCCTCTTCGACACCGCCCAGGCCTACGGTTTCGGGGCGTCGGAACGGTTGTTGGCCAAGGCGCTCGAAGGTCGGCTCGACGAAGTGACCGTCGCGACCAAGGGTGGCCTGCGACCCACCGAAGGCGGGGGCGTGGCCCGCGACGCCAGCCCGACGTGGATCCGGCGCGGGGTGGAGGAGAGTCTGCGTGAACTCGGCACCGAAGCCATCGACCTGTACCAACTCCACTGGCCCGACCCGGCCACTCCGTTCGAGGAGACGGCCCTCGCCCTGGCCGGGCTGATCGACGAGGGCAAGGTACGACACATCGGCGTCTCCAACTTCGATGCCACACAGATGGAGGTGTTCAGTGCCGCGTTGCCGGCGGAGACGCTCCAGCCGCCCTATCACCTCTTCCACCGAACCATCGAGGCGTCGGTCCTACCCTTCGCCCAGGCCAACGACGTCGGCGTGCTCGTCTACGGGCCGCTGGCGCACGGGCTGCTCGGCGGCAGACTTCGGGTCGACACGCGGTTCGTTCCGGGGGACTGGCGGGCTACCAGCGCCGACTTCCGGGGAAGCGCCTACGCTAAGAACCTGGCCACGGTGGCCGAACTCGACCGCCTCGCCCGGGGCGAGCTCGGACTCACCCTCAGCCAGCTGGCGGTGGCCTGGACACTCGCCAACCCCGCGGTCGACGTGGCGATCGTCGGCACCCGCAACCCGGCCCATGTGGATGACGCGGTCGCGGCGGCTGGCGTGTCGCTCGAGGCCGCCACCCTCCTGCGTATCGATGAGATCATGCT
>JAUTXM010000311.1 GCA_030838025.1 Acidimicrobiaceae bacterium | reverse complement strand
CGGGCACCATCCCCGCCCTCGCGGGCACCCCCGACGCCACGCTGGGCTAGACCGGCGACGGCGGCCCCGCAACGTCGGCCACCCTCAACGTCCCCAACGGGGTCACGGTCGACACGGCCGGCAACGTCTACATCGCCGACACCTCCAACAACCGCATCCGGGAGGTGCTGGTCACCACTCTGGTGTCCGTGGTACGGCCCGCCCCGGCCCTCATCATCGGAGGCGGCCTCCTGCTCATCCTCCTGGCCATGGGCGCCTGGACCACGCGCCGAGGCTCCCGGACCAACTCGTCCTAGCCCGCCGTCGCTCGCCGATTCGGCGCCATCACACCGTGTCGAGCAGCACTCGATCAAGGCCCCTCTTCATGCCAAGCCCGCGGAATCGCCGTCTGCTCATCAACCTCCCAGCCGTTGTCCTGACAATCATCGCCGTGATCACGGTCGTCGGTTGTAGCGGCGGCAACACCAAATTGGCGTCACCGGATTCGGTTCCGCCGTCAGCGAACGAGGCGTCGAAGCCGAAGGCCAAGACCGACAACTCCTGTGAACGCGACGCGATTGACGCCGTCAAACAACACGTCGTCCGATCCGACGTGATCCAGCTCACCGTCATTGGCGGCTGCAGCCAACTTTCGATCGCCACATCCCTCGACCCCAGCGCCTCGGCCGAGGGCCAGGCCATCTGCAAAAGGTCCCTGAAGTAGCCTACATCGGCGACCTCAGCTCGATCACCGTGATCGCCGCCAACAGCCGTGAATTGGCAATCGGCCTCAAGACCGCGTCGTGCATCGGGGAGCCCTAACGCACAGCAGTCACGCAACAGCAACATCAGTCGAATTCGCTGACCGTGAAGCCTTGGACGGCTAGGACAGGAGAGAGAACATGCCCGACGACCCAACGGTGCAATGGGTACAAGCGACCAATTTCGGTATCCAGATCGACGAGCACGTCGAGGCGTGGCACTCCGGTCACGTGAACGACATCCTCGAACTACAGGACCGCAGTGCGATTGTCGTCGCGACCGAGAGCGGCGGCGTCTGGATGATTGACGGCGACAACAATTCCCTACCGCTAAGCGACACTTGGGAGAATCCCGACGTGAAGTCCCTGGCGTTGGGCCCTGATGGTCCGCGTCATCTGTTTGCCGGATGTACGGCTGCCTATGACAGCGCAGAGAGGCGGTCTTACAAGGTAGAGACCGGCTCGTCGCCGGTTATCATGGAGACGGACTCGGCCCAACTTGCGCCACTGCTCGCGTGGAATCCGATCAGCGCTGCTTTACCGGTGGGCGCCGGGCGCGTCACGAGGATCGTCGTGATCCGCAACCTGCGCCGGATTGTCGTCGCCTGTGCAACGGTGCGGCCCGGCGACACGGGCGGCATCTTCTGGGCAACGATTCCGCCGACACGATTCAATGCAGGCGACCCGCTTCGCCCCACCTACGTATGGAAGCAGGCGAAGGTCGTGGGCGTCCCCGATGGCGGAGGCTTCTGGGAGATAGCGGTCGCTGCCACGAGCGCCAACCCATCGCGCGACAATCTCGAGGACCGCCACACCATTACCCTGGTTGCTGGAGGCTTTGGCGGTGGCGGGCTGGCGGTCGGCCAGTGGAACAGCTCCGACGACCTCGTCTTCACCCGCCCGACCGTCTCATTCGATGACGGCTCGGATGCAACGGCACTCGTCTTCGACAGTTGTGGTACATCGTCGGTCTCGTCCTGCGAATTCCGTCCGACGGTGCTCTACGCTGCTTGCGCCTGGCCGGATGGACGGCTGAATTCGTTACTTCGCTCCGAAGATGGCGGGTGGCACTGGACCTTCTGCGCGGCGCAGAAGGCGAGCGGCGCCGGACCACTGGATCTCATCAACCCGCTCGTCGGAGAGTTTGGTAACAACTGGACCAACTGCATCTCTGCTCATCCGATGAACCCGGGCGCGGCAGCGCTTGGCTGGCAGGCGGGCCCATTCCTGACGATAGATGGCGGCACAACTTGGCGGCTCATCGATGGCAGTCCCCATGTTCACTCCGACCTGCACGCCCTACAATTCGTCAAAGACACACCTGACTCTATCGGCAACCTTTTCGTAGGTAGCGATGGTGGAGTGGCACGGATTAATCTTGACGACTTCCTGAACCCACCTGGACAGCCGTTTCGTAGCGACTACAACCGCAACTTGCCGACGCTGCAATGCTACTCAACGCTTGTCCGCCAATTCTACGGCACGCTGGATGCATCTGCCCAGTTCTCAGGGGTCGTCGTCGCGGGGCTGCAGGATAATGGTAATGTAACCTGTAGACTGAGACCCACGGTCGAGCCTTGGCGACGGGTGGATGACGGCGACGGGGGTTGCAATGCATTTGTTGCCGGCTACGGCTATCTGCACAACATAATGGGCGAAGCGGTCAAGGCGACCGCCCCTCTGACTTCGGCTGTCCAGACCGCGATCATCCCGATGACCAGTCCGGTGCCTGGCGATCCAGCTGGTCTCAGAGCGCTAGTCTGTGAAGCCGTTAAACAGCCCACACACCGGAATCCTGCCGGGCAACTGCTCGCCGCGGTCGCGGCGCCGCCTGGCTCGAATGCTGTGTTCGGCCTCTTTACCGCCACCGGTGACGCGCCGCCCTATCATTGGGAGTTAATCGGTACGCTTCCAGCGGACCAGATGGTCAGCGCGCTCGGTTCGTTCCATGGCGAGAGGATTTTTGCCGGGACCGGGCAAGGGAAGATGTACGCTATTGACAGCGCGACCGGCAGTGTCATCGGCCAAAAGGTGACGCTCCCGCAGCCTTCGCCCTCAACGCAGATGCAGGACGGGGCCTTTATTCGCATCGTAGGGTTCGACGAGACGAAAATGTTCGCGACACTGGTCGGCGCCACGGAGGTGAAGATTACGGGTGTACCCATTTTGGGCACCCCGGCCGTGCAAGGCTACGTCCTGCAGCTTGATGGCGACACCTGGAATGTCACTGCCGGAGCTGGGCTGCCAAATGAGTACCTATACGGGTTTGTAGAGATCAGCGCCCCCGGTACCCGCATCGAACACGGGCTGATGGCAACAACTGACGATGCTGTGTATATCAGCCGGGATGACGGGCAGACGTGGCAACGCGCCTCATCCGGTCTGCCGCGCCGTGCGCACTGCGGCGACCTCCGCTTCGTTGTTGATATTCTGGGCGCCGCGAAGATATACCTCGGCACCTTCGGCCGCTCACTCTGGGTAGCTTCTCTCTAACGAGGCTTCGCCCCAGCCCGCCGAGTCGTGTGGTGGTGACGTTCAGGTGGTGGCTCAGGGGCTGGGGCGAGTCCCCGGGTAGGGCGGTAGCGGTGTGGTCGGGGTGGTCGTAGGCTCCGGTCGAACGGGACGTGGCGGACCGAAAGCCCACCGTCATGTGCCGCTCGAGGCGGAAGGTGGCCCCTCTACGAGGGTGCCGCCCGGACGACCGGTATCGTGCTCCGACCAAACCCAGGCGTCAGGTTCGTTCCAGCGCATCTTGGTCTCAGCGAGTTGTAAACGTATATTCAGGCGTATGCCCCGGCTGCAGGTGTATCTTCCCAACGACCTCTCTCAGAAGGTGAAGGGACGCAGCCTGCCGGCGTCCGAGTTCCTCCAGGAGGCAGTGCGCGCCGAGCTTCGTCGTCAGGACCTTCTTCAGCAGACCGACTCCTACTTGGATGAACTGGTCGCGGACGTCGGTGAGCCTTCCCTTCGGGAGGTGGCCCGGGCAGAGGCCAAAGCCCGGCGCATCCGCGATCATCGCGGCGAGCGAACCGGCTGAGTCGACACGGTGCTTGTCCTCGACGGCGGAGGGGTTAGCCACCTCGCTGTACGGTCGACGCAGGCCGCGGCCATCATCACCGTCTTCCGGCGGGAAGGGCTGTGGCCACCGATCGTCCCGGGCGTAGTCTTGGTCGAGTGCCTGAGCGGACGGCCCGATCTCGACGCCCGGACGAACCAGTTCCTCAAGACTTGCGATGTCGAGATCGTCCTGTCGGCAGCTCGGGCCCGACGGGGTGCCTACCTCCGAGGCTCGGCCCGCCGAGGTTCGGCTGTCGATGCTGTGGTTGTCGCTACCGCGGAACCAGGCGGAACCGTTTATGGAGGCGATGTCGATGATCTACGGTCCCTCGCCGGCCACGCCACAGGCGTAATCGTCGAGCAGGCATAGCGAGGCGGTACGGCCCTGTGTCCATATGCCTGCCAAAGACAAGCGTGCAGCAGGATTGCCCGGACAGCCGACGTTGACCAGATGCCGCTTGCTTCGCGGCCATGACGATGCTGCCAGGATCATGGACTTACCGGAAAAGGACTCCGTGTGAGTCCCTCTGCGATCCGAAAGTGATGCAGGGCTACAACTCGAGGGATGTCGCCAACGGGGTCGTGTGCCCCGAGCAGGTCGACCGAGACCGCCCGGTCGTACCTACGCACCGGCATCCGCGATGTCGTCACACCCCGCGAGCAGACTGACGAGATGGGGAAGAACAACCGACAACGCCGAGCGACCAAACGCCGCGAACGGGCTCGTTGCTCAGGGCCTGGACGGGGCCCGGCCAGTTCGCCCCCTCGGGGCGACGACATGAACCAAC
>JAUTXM010000301.1 GCA_030838025.1 Acidimicrobiaceae bacterium | reverse complement strand
CCGGGCTGCGTGGTCCCGTAGCCGTCGGGACCGAGCTGATACGACGCTTTGGCGCCCGCCGGCGCAGTGTTGAGGACCGTGACGGTGGTGCGGATGATGGCCGTCCCACTGTCGGTGACTGTTACCTGCTGCTGCGCCCCGGTCTTCACATAGAAGTCGAGCTTGGTGGCGTTGCGGTTCTCGACCGCAAGGTGGAAGGTGCGGTCGGCCTTGGCGACCGCGGGGCCTCCACCCAACCCGACGCGTTCGAGGGTGCCCTCCTCCCGGGCGTCGCCGCTCCAGACCCGCATATGGCCACCGGCAGCCGCGTTGGCCAGCTGCTGGGCGAGTGGGAGGGGATCGAACGAGCCGGCCGAGAGCCGGTTGACGACCTCGGTCACGACCTCGGACAGCAGCTCCTTTCGTACCACCTGCTGGTTGACGGTGAAAGTGTCATACAGGTCATGCAGGATGACGGTGCCTGCGTTGTCGGCAGTGATCTGTTCGTTGATGTCCGGCACCGACACCGGTCCCACGACGCTCAAGAGCGACGACAGCGCCGGCACATCCAAGGCGATGACTCCGTCGACGCGCTTGCCCGTCGACTGGTGGTACATGTCCTGGATGGCCTTGGCGCTGAAGTCGAAGTCGGCGGTGGCGTTGACCGATGTCCACGTCTGGGTGGGCATGATGCCGCCAAAGACCACCGCGGTGCCCGGCGGGATGGCCGTCGGCGCCGGGGTCGTCAGCAACAGGGGCGTGCTCACACCCTTTCCCGGCACCTGGATCGGGGTGAGAATCGGGCCATGCTCGGTCACTTCGACGTGGCCCTTGTCGATGGTGAGCAGGGCGTAGGAGAGGATCGCCCCCTGATCGCGCATCTCGGCGTCATTCTGCAGGGCGATGAAATAGTGGCGGACACCGCCCGCCCCGAGGAGGCGCTGGCCGACCCCGAGGGCGTCGGCGTCGTTCAGCAAGCGAGTCCCGGTGTCGCCAGCCAGGGTGTTGAACTGGCTGCGGGCCCGACCCACCGGGCCCAACAGTCCCGCACCTGATCGTTTGAGGGTCGAAATCGTGGCGCCCGCCTTGCGCAGGTCGGTCTCGAAGACGGCCAAGGATCCGACGGGCACCTGGGCACCGTTGACCTTCCCCTGCGCTACCAGCCGATCGGCCTCGACGACCAGGGCGTGACCGGTGGTGAGCGCGGTCCCCGAGTCGTCGACCAAACGCAAGAGACCCGACCGTTGGGTCGAGACCACTGGGATCAGACGGGCCAGTTTGAGCGGAAAGGATCCTTCGACGATGCGGCGGGCCACCGCCACCTCGTCGACTCCGAACGCCAGCTGCTGCGTCGTCGTCGAACGCCCCTCGCCGGTGTTCAGGACCGCCGGATGGCTCACGATCTGATCGAGCGTGGACTTCGCCGAAACCAACCGGGACCGAGCCGACATGAGATCGCGCCATCCGGCGGCCGCCACGATCGCGAGGATGACGAAAAGGCCGCCGGCCAGCATCCAGATCGTTCTCCGCCGGGCTTGACGGCCCCGGCGCGAACGCCTCGAACGGTGCGAGCGATGCGAACGTCCCGGCATCCCTAGTGGTCGCAGGTATTCAGGTCGACCACGGCGGCCCAGCATAGAGAACGCTTCGTGCCCCAACGCCGCGGCGTACAGCGGCTCGGCTCGGCTCGGCTCGGCTCGCTGAGCAAGCGTGCCCCAGATGTACCGATGGCGACGCTAGTATCCGGATCCGCGAGGTTTCGAAGACCACTCGTTTGGGTCATTCGATGCCCCCGCGGCGTGACGGCATGACATGACGGCGACTCCTTCGGCACATCCCCGGCTAGCGCGGCAACTGGGAACGCACGCGTTCGGAGACCTGGTGGCGTGGGCGGTGGCCCTGACGATGGCAGTCGTCATGCGCTACGAGTTCGACTACCACAAGGTGCACTGGGCAGGACTGGCGATCGTCGTGGTGCTGGTGTCCGTCGCCCAGGTCATTTCCGGCGTTGGCTTCGGCTTGTACGTGGGCCGTTGGCGATACGGAAGCTTCGAGGAGGTCGCGGCGTTGGCCAGGGCGGTCGGCGTGGCCGCGGTCGTCATCGGTGTCATCGACGGCGTGGCCGTGACGCCGCACATGGTGCCCTTGAGCACCCCCGTCATCGGCGGATTCGTCGCCATCTTCTTCATGTCGGGGATCCGTTACGCCCGCCGGCTCGACGCCGAGCGGCTCATGCGGCCCTCGACCGACGTTTCCGAGCGCATCATCGTATTCGGTGCGGGCGAGGCCGGCGCCCAGGTCGTCACGGCCATGCTGCACGACCCCGACAGCCCCTACGTTCCCGTCGCCCTGCTCGACGACGACCTGTCCAAGCGGAACCTTCGGATCATGGGCGTCCCCGTGGTCGGCACCCGTGACCGCCTGGCGGCCGTCGCCGAGGCCTATCAGGCCAAGGCGGTGCTCATCGCCATCCCCAGTGCGGGGTCGTCGGTGGTCGGTCCGTTGAGCAAGCTGGTGGACGAAATCGGTCTGACGGTCAAGGTGCTCCCGTCGCATCGGGAGCTGTTCGGGGACACGGTCAGCCTAAGTGACATCCGAGACGTCACCCCGGCCGACCTGCTCGGTCGCCACGAGATCAAGACCGACCTGTCCAGTATCGCCGGCTACCTGACGGGCAAGAAGGTGATGGTGACCGGTGCCGGCGGTTCGATCGGCTCGGAGTTGTGCCGCCAACTCCAACAGTTCGCCCCATCCGAGCTCATCATGGTTGACCGAGATGAGTCGGCGCTGCACGCGGTCAAGTTGGTCATCGACGGCCGAGCCCTCCTGGACACCCCCGACACGGTGCTCCTCTGCATCCGCAGCCGCTCGGCGGTCCGAGAGCTGATGCTGGAGCGCCGACCTGACGTGGTTTTCCATGCCGCGGCCCTGAAGCATCTACCGATGCTGGAGCAATACCCGGGCGAGGCGGTATTGACGAATGTCCACGGGACCCTGAACCTGCTGGACGCGGCGGCCGAAGCCGGTGTCACGCGATTCGTGAACATCTCGACGGACAAGGCGGCCGACCCCATCAGCGTGTTGGGCTACACCAAACGGTTGAGCGAACGGCTCACGGCGTGGATGTCCGACCGGGCCGACGGTGTCTACCTCAGCGTCCGCTTCGGCAACGTCCTCGGCAGTCGGGGCTCGGTACTCACCAGCTTCCAGGCGCAGATCGCCGCGGGCGGCCCCGTCACCGTGACCGATCCCGATGTGGTTCGGTACTTCATGACCGTCGAGGAAGCGGTGGAGCTCGTCATCCAAGCAGGCGGCGTCGGGCGCGACGGTGAGGCGCTGGTGCTCGACATGGGCGACCCGGTCCGCATCGACGACGTGGCCCGCTTCCTCGTCGAACGAGCCGAGCGGCCCATCGACATTGTCTACACCGGCCTTCGGTCAGGAGAAAAACTGCACGAGGTTTTGCTCGGCACCGGAGAGATCGACGATCGTCCGCTTCACCCGCTCATCTCCCACGTCGCCGTCCCACCCCTCGACCCGGGTCGACTCAACTCCCTCCACCCCGCCGCCCCCCGGGCCCAGGTAATCGCCGAGCTTCGCCAGATCACCGACGCAGTCCTGCGGGGCTAGCCCGCGGAGCTGATGCTTGTCTGAATGCCTTCTCGGATCTAAGGTACTGTTTGCCACCGAACTACGTGGAGGGAGACTGAAGTGCCCATGCTTCGGCACAAGATGGCGGCCCTCATCGGGGTCGTCCTGATCTGCAGCACCGTGCTCTTGTACGGAGGGCCTGCCAGCGCGCACAGTTCTACCCTCCCCATGCAGCAGGCCTGCGGCTATCCACTCAGTGCCTGCCCACCCGCGCCACCGTGCGTCGTCGGCAATGCCGATGCGGGGACCGTCGCCGTCGGCCAGACCATCACCTTCACCCTCTGCGGTAATTTCGCGCCCGGCGCGTCTGTTTCGATCGCGGTCAACGGTGCTGTCGTGATGACCAAGCCACCGACCAATGGGGCGGTGGTCGTCGTGATAACGGTGGTTTCCCAGTCGCTCCTCCATGTCGATGACCCAGTCAACGCCGCGGCGGTTTGTGGCGCGAACACGGTGACGGCGACGGGTGCCTCGGCCGCTGGGGGCACCGGGGTATCGACGGGAAGGTTCAATCTTTCCTGCACCTCGACCACGACCAAGAGCGGGTTGGCTTTCACCGGTGCCAACGTGATGCTGGGCCTTCTGCTCGCAGCCGCGCTGATCATCGTCGGTGCGGTGCTGGTGGTCTTCCAGCGGCGTCGCCGCCAGACCATATAGCTCGCAATCTCTTCGGATCGGGAGGGCCTCGCCGGGGGACCCGCGAGGGCCGCGCCGGGCCCCCCGCGCGGCCC
>JAUTXM010000268.1 GCA_030838025.1 Acidimicrobiaceae bacterium | reverse complement strand
CTGACCAGCACCTCGGATGAACTCCTTCGAGGCCGCGCCGTGGCGGTCGGCGCCCGGCGCGTCACCGTGGTCGGCGCGGCCATCAACCTGCATCGCCCGGCCGACCGCGACGACGGCGCGGTCTGGTGGTCCGACGACGGCACGACGTGGACGCGGGCCGGGGTGGCAGCCGCGCACATGGGCGGCGCCGGCGACCAGGAACTCATGACCGTGGTCGCCCTGGCTGACGGAGGGTTCTCGGCGGGAGGATCCGACGGCAATGAAGCCGCGGTGTGGTCGTCACCCGACGGTGCGGTCTGGAGGCGGGCCGACCCGCTGCCGTCGGCTCGCGGGACGGGCGCCACGGTCACGGCGCTGGCACAGGGACCGAAGGGCGGGCAATGGGCGGCGGGAGTCGTCGACGGGACGCCGCGGCTGTGGCGCTCGTCGGACGGCCGGCAATGGTCGGCTCGACGCCTCCCGAAGGCGCTGTTGGCCGCCGGTCCCGCGCAATCGGTTGTCCTGGCGTCGGGCTCCGGCCAGGTGTTGCTGGTGGTGCAGGGCACAAAGGGCTCGACCGCCGCCGTCGTCTGATGGGGTCGGGGCCGGTCAGGAGAGCCCCAGGAATCGCTTGATGTCGTCGACCTCATCCGAGGTGTCAGCGTCGGTGTCGGTGTCGGTGTCGGGTGAGCGCCCGGGCAGCGATGTCACCTCGAAGCCGGTATTCCGTCGACCCCGGCGAAGCTTCCAGGTCGCCACGACCAGCCCGTCGGTGACGACGACCGGCTTGATCATGCCGCCGCCGGCATTGACGGCGCGGGCGTGGTCAGGACGAACGTGAAGGCTGCGATCGGCGTATCCGAGGACGAGGGTGTCGAACCCCCCGAGCATCCGGGTCGGCGCGGGATCAGGGTCGGACGACGCCGAACCAGCCAAGCTCCAAGCCGAACCGTTCGCAAGGCGCACCTCGACCAGCTCGTCGTTGTCGGACACCTCACGCCAGGAGGTGGCCACGATTCGGGGGGCCAGACCTGACCACGCGATGAGATCGGCCGGCGTCGCCGGACCGTAGGCCGCGAGGTAGCGCCGTACCAGCTGCGGGACACCCCCGCCCGCAACAGCGGTCCCGTCGGGCACCCACCGGTCGAGGGACACGTAGCGCTCCTGGCGCTCGTCGCCACCGGGGCCGGGCAGGACGCAGAGGATCCCTTCCAGCGCCGCCCGGCGGATGACATGAATCGGCGCCCGGCTCGACGGGTCCACGCCGTGACGCGCCAGCAGGTCGGCAACCTCCCGCCGGGTGGGGGTGTCGCCTCCGGCCAGGGCGTGGGCGAGGACCCCGACCGCCCGGTCGCCCGCGTCGCCCGCGATGCCGAGCTGCTCCTGCCGGGCCCCCGGGCGGGCAAACCGCGACCCAACCATCGAGAGCAACCAACGAACATCGGCCGCCGGGTGCAGATGCCGGGTGCCCCGCAGCGTCCAGGTGAGCACCAGCGGGTGGCTCGCAGGATCGGTCACCGCCCGCTCCACGTCTCCAAACACCATCCCATCGGTCCGGGCCCGGATCGACAACCCGGCTGCCACCAGGTCCTGGGCCTGCACACCGACCAGCGTCGCGGCGACGCGAGCGGGATCGCGAGACCGGGGCAGCGATCGGTCGAGGAGCTGCCCCCGGGTGCGGCGCCGGCGGGCCGATTCCTCCGAACGCGGCTGGGTCAAGCCGATGCGGCCCCGGCGAAGGTGTCGATCATCAGGCGGACGTCGTCACCGAGCGGGTACAGGATCGGGCACGTGCATCCGGACTCGACGTACTCGGCCACTTTTTCCCGGCACTCGTCGGGCGTGCCGCACGCCGTGATCATTTGCACGACGTCGTCGGGTACCAGGGCCGACGCCGCCACCACCTGCTCGTGGGTGGCGGGCCAGGTCAGAACCGCCCCGATGCGATCGAGCACCTCGGCGGGCACGCCGGAGGCTTTCATGATGTGGGGCTGCTGGCCGAGATACTGGGTGACCAGCAGCCGGGCCCGGTCGATCGCGACCGCCCGGTCCTCGTCGACCGAGCACACCACCAACTGCGGCCGGTCGATGTCGGCGAGCGACTTTCCCGCCTTGGCCGCGCCCCGTTCCAGCGCCTCCAGCGCCGCGAGGTTGTAGGACGGGGAAACCAGATAGTTGAGGACGGCGCCGTCGGCGATCTCGCCGGTCAACTCCATCATCTGCATTCCCGTGGCACCGATGTAGATGGGCACGTCCTTGGGCCGCCGGTCCTGGTAGACGTAGTCGAGTTCGACGCCGTCGAGGTGGACGAACTGGCCGTCGAAGGTGACGGTCTCGTTGGCCAGCAGGCGCCGGACGACGGTCACGATCTCGCGCATGGCGAGCAGGGGCCGGACCCGATGCACGCCGACCTTGCGCGCCAGCGGCTCCCACCAGGCGCCGATCCCGAGGATGATGCGGCCCGGCGCCAGGTCGTCGAGGGTGGAGAACGTGGCGGCCAGCCGGGCCGGGTTGCGGGTCCAGCAGTCGACCACGCCCGAACCCACCTTGATGCGTTCGCTGGTGGCCGCGAAGGCGGCCATGGCCACGCTGCACTCCCGCACCAGTCGGCTGTCGGCCTGCCACACCGCGTCGAAACCCCGCTGCTCGGCGTAGCGCACGTACTCCATGGCGTCGCGCAACGGGTGTGCGTCCTGGAGATACAGGGCGACGGGACTCAAAGGGCCTCCTTCATCGGCTCACGGCTCCGGCGGTCACAGCCGGGCGAACAGGCGCGCCGCCTGTTCCGCCGCCTTGGCCCGCACCTCGTCGGCGTCGACCCGGGTCGCCACCCCATCGTGAAGGACCTTCTCGCCCGCGACCGTCACGTCGACTGCCCCGACGCCGGGCGTGAACGCCGCCCACCACGGGTCGTCGACGTGCGGTCGGTTCCACACCACCACGTCGTCGGCCGCCTCGGGTATGAGCCGGTATCCCCCCGCCAGCCACGCCCAGGCGACATCGGGCGAGGCCGTCACGTCGTCTTCGCGCAGCCGGGCGTAGGCGAGGCGGAACTCCTCGAGCATGTCGGCACCGATGCCGTCGGTGCCGAGCACCACCGGATTGGGACGGCGGGCGGGCCGGGCGTACCCCACGGCGTTGTTCATGTTGGACCGGGGGTTGTGGGCGATGGTGCCCGGCAGGTCCCGATCGAGATGGACGCAGTGCACCAGCAGCCAGTCGGGCCGGGCCAACCCAACCAGTCGGGCGCCGGCCGAGGCGTCCACCGGTCCTTCGGCGACGTGGATGTGGACGCCCACACCGAGGTCGGCGGCCAGTCCCGCGGCCGCGGCCAAGGTGGCGTCGGAGCAGGTGAATGCCGCGTGGATCCCGACCATTCCCCGGCCGCCGGCTCGGAGGAACCGCTCGTTCTCCTCCATGCCTCGCCGGGCCCCGTCGGCTCCGTGGCGGTCCGTCACCCCGTAGGCCAGGCAGGCCCGCACCCCGACGGCGGCGCACGCCTCAGCGATGACCGACAGGCTGCCTTCGATGGCGCGAGGCGATTCGTGGTGGTCGACGATTGCGGTCGTGCCGCACTCCAGCGCCTCGAGCGCCCCCAGCATGGCCGACCACCGGATCATTTCCAGGTCGAGCGCCACGTCCAGCCGCCACCAGAGCTGCTCCAGGATGCTGACGAAATCGGTTGGCTGCGTTCGCGGCGGGGGCATGCCCCGAGCCAGTGCCGAGTACAGGTGATGGTGGCCGCACACCAGGCCGGCCGTGGTCGACGAGGCCATTGAGAACGCTCAGTCGCCGCCCGAGCCCGCCCCGCCGGGCGCTGCCGGCCGGCCGTCACCCGAGGCCGACCCGCCGCCCGGCGACGAGCCTGCCCCGCCTGGCGACGGCGGCCGGCGGGGCCGCATCGGCAGGGTGTCGCGCCAGGTGCCGTCGAGGTCGTGGAGGGCCGCGGCCACCGCTCCGGCGGTGGGAACCAACCCGATCTCGCCCACCCCCTTGATCCCGTACGGACTCCCCGGCTGGGGCGCCTCGACCAGGATCACCTCTATCGGCGGCACGTCCTTGGGGCGCAGGATGTCGAGGCTGCGAAGCGTCATGTTCAGAGGACGCCCCAACTCGTCGGCCGGGAAGTCCTCGGTCAGGGCGTAGCCGAGGCCCATGTGGACGCTGCCTTCGATCTGGCCCTCGCACAACTGCGGGTTCACGGCCCGGCCCACATCGTGCACCGCCACCACCTTGTCGATGGCACCCGTCTCGCGGTCCATCACCACCATCTGGGCGGCGTAGCCGAACGCCGAGTGGATGATCGGGTGCTCCAGCCCCTCGGACAGCGAGTTGGTCCAGTCCACGCGGTACTCGCCCAGGTAATCGACACCCACCTGGCACCCGCCCTGGCGCGCCGCCTGGCAGGCGTCCTTGACTGCGCCCGCGCCCATCAACGTCCCCCGGCTTCCCGTCGTCTGCCCGAAACCAAGCTCGCGACTGGTATCGACCAGCACCCGGATCCGGCCGGCGTCCACGCCCAGGTCGCCCAACTCCTCGACCGCCACCTGGAGGGCGACGGTATGCACGCCCTGGCCCATCTCGGTCCAGCCATGGCGGACCTCGATCGTGCCGTCGGGCTGGAAACGCACCACCGCCTTGGTGACCTCCTTGAATCCGTTGCCCAGGCCGGAGTTCTTGAGGCCGAGGCCGAGGCCGACGGCCTTGGACGGATCGGCGCGGGCCGCCTCGTACGCCGGCCGGATCACCTCCAGGCACCGCGCCGCGCCCAGGCAACCGTCGTCCATGATCTGGCCCGGTCCCCAGACCTGGCCCGGTTTGATGACGTTGCGCGTGCGGATCTCCCAGCCCGATATCCCGACCAGGGATGCCAGGCGGTCAAGCACCCCTTCCATGGCGAACTGGGCCTGGTTGGCGCCGAAGCCCCGGAAGGCGCCGCAGATCGGGTTGTTGGTCCGGGCGGCCACGGACTCCACGTCGATCGCGGGCACCTGGTAGGGGCCGCCGGCATGGCCCGCGGCGCGCTCCAGCACCTTCATGCCCACGCTGGCGTAGGCCCCGGAGTCGCCCAGCAGGCGGCACTTCAACGCCGTCAGGCGCCCCTCGTCGTCGCAGCCGGCCCAGTACTCGGCTCGCACCGGATGACGCTTGGCATGGATGAGGAGGCTCTCCTCCCGCGACAGGGTGCACTTCACCGGCCGCCCGAGCAGCCACGCCGCCAGGGCCGTCTG
>JAUTXM010000253.1 GCA_030838025.1 Acidimicrobiaceae bacterium | reverse complement strand
GAAGGGCGGAGTCGGCAAGACGACGGTCACGGCGGCGCTGGCGCGCCTGGCGGCGCGCTCTGGGCGCGACGCGCTGATCATCGACGTCGAGGGCAAGAGTGGGCTGGGCAACATCTTCGGCTACTACGCGCCGCTGACGTATCAGGAGGTCGTCCTGGCGGCGTCCGATCCAGATTCGGGCTCGGGGGAAATCCGGGGGCGAACCTTGACGCCCGACGACGCGTTGTTGGAGTACCTGGTGGACCATGGGATGAACCGCATCTCGAAGCGGCTGGCGAGCAGCGGAGCCCTTGACGTGGTGGCGACGGCGGCGCCGGGCATCAAGGACATCCTGGTGCTGGGCAAGGTCAAACAGCTCGAGCGGGCGAGCGCCGCTGGTGCCCCCGGCGCCGCGGATCTGCTGGTCCTGGACGCCCCGGCGGCGGGCCACGCCTTCACCTTCCTCACCAGCGCCCGGGCGCTGTTGGATGCCGTGACCGTGGGGCCCATCCGAGCCCAGGCCGCCGAGGTGCTCGAGATGCTGTCGGATCCGGGACGTTGCCAGGTCATGCTGGTCACCCTGCCCGAGGAGACGCCGGTCAACGAGGTCGTCGAAACGGCGTTCAAGCTGGAAGATCAGGCCGACGTCCACCTGACCCCGGTCGTGGTGAACGGGCTGTACCCGGTCCAGGACCTGGACATCGACCCGGCCGTGGCAGCGTCAGAGGCGGGCATTCCTCTTACTGGAGCAGAGGTGGCGAGTCTCGGCCGGGCGGCCGGATTCCGGATGCACCGCCAGCAGTTGCAGGCTGAGCAGACGGATCGACTGGCCCAGGCGTTACCGTTGTCGCAGCTCCACCTCCCGTTCTTGTTCACGACGGAGCTGGGATCAGAGGAAATCGACGCCCTGGCCGAGGCCCTGGAAGCCGAGATCGCCAAGCTCCCAGATATCGCGCCGCCAGACGTGGCGGCCGAAGATGGCAATGGCGACGGCAATAGCAATGGCGACGGCAATGGCGACGGCGAATCCGATTCGGTCGAGCAGCCGGCCGAGCCGGGCCTAACGTGACTGCCGGCGATACCACCAGCAACCTGCGGGCGTTGCTCGAGGAGCGCACCATCGTGGTGTGCTGCGGGTCGGGCGGCGTGGGCAAGACCACGGCGGCGGGAGCGTTGGCGGTTGAAGGCGCTCGCCTCGGGCGCCGGACCTGCGTCGTCACGATCGACCCGGCCAAACGCCTGGCTGACGCCCTCGGACTCGAGTCCCTCACCAACGAGCCGGGCCGCATCGAGGGTGACTGGGAGGAACCAGGCGAGCTGTGGGCCCTGATGCTCGACACCAAGACCACCTTCGACGACCTCGTCGGCCGATACGCCGCCACACCGGAGCAGGCCACGCTCATCCTCAGCAACCACCTGTACCGCAACATCGCCGGCGCGCTGTCCGGCACTCAGGAGTACATGGCGATGGAGAAGCTCTTCGAGCTGCACGACGAGGGCCGCTTCGACCTGATCGTGGTCGATACGCCCCCGACGAGGAACGCCCTCGACTTCCTCGACGCCCCCCGCCGGTTGACCCGCTTCCTCGACAACCGAATCTTCCGGCTGCTCGTCATGCCGGCCCGGACCTATATGCGGATGGTCGGGGTGGCCACTCAGGCGTTCCTGCGTACCGTCGCCAAGGTCGTGGGTTCGGATGTGGTGAAGGACGCGGTCGATTTCTTCACCGCCTTCGAGGGCATGGAACAGGGCTTCCGAGACCGGGCCCAGAAAGTCCTGCAACTGCTGTCAGAACCCGTTACCGCCTTCGTGCTCGTGGCGGCACCGCGGCGGGATGCGATCGAGGAGGCCCTGTTTTTCGCCAACCGCCTGCAGGAGTCAGGCATCGAGGTCGAGGCACTGATCGTCAACCGCCTGCACCCCCGTTTCGGCCCGGTGCCGTCGGTGCTGACCAGTCCCGAGGCGGCGGCGGCACCCGCGGCGGCGCCGTTGGCAGCGCTCGTCAGCAACCTGCGCGACCTCGAAGGCATCGCCGAGCGCGAGGAGCTCTACCTGAAGAGCCTGACCCGGCAGGTCGCCCCAGCGCCGGTCGTGCGCGTCCCGTTGCTCGACCACGACGTGCACGACCTGAACGGGCTCAGCCAGGTCGGCCGCTATCTGCTCGGCTTCGAGGACGGAGCCTGACCGGTGGCCGGTCGGACGGAGTCACACAGCCGGGTTCGCGGGTCGGACGGCAGCCGGGTCGGCCGCCTCAGCCGCCCAGGCGGTCAGCCGGGTCGAACTAACACAGCCGCCCAGGCGGTCAGCCGCCTCAGCCGCTCAGGCGGTCAGCTGTGGTCGGAGCCTCGGGCGCCGTCTCGGTCGTCGCGGGGCTCAAGAGCGGCGGCGGCTTCCTCGATGGTTTCCGCCACGGTCACGATGCGGTCGAAGCCGGTCGTCCGAAGGAGCCGGGTGAGCGTGGGGCGGTTGCAGGCGACAGCCACGTCTCCGCCCAGCTCCCGCGCCCTGCGGATCCCGCCGATCAGGGCACCCAGGCCGGCGGAGTCGACGAACGGCACCCCCGACATGTCGATCAACAGGCGGGGGCTGGATGCCAGCTCGGCCAGCGTCTGGCGGAACTGGCTCACCGTGAACGCGTCCAACTCGCCCACAGGGCGACAGATGGTAAGCCCGTTTTCGGTTTGGTCGAGCTCTATGTTCAACACACGTCCTCCCCGGGGGCAGGGGAAAAACTGCCTGGCGTGTCCCGGATGGTACCCACACGGAAGCGAGAGCTACCCTCGCCAGTGTGACCGAGATCTTGGTGGCCAGCGATGCCGAGTGGGTTCGGGACCAGCTTCGGTCGGTTCTCGCGACGTCCGACACCAAGGTGCGGATGGTGAACACAGGGGCGCGAGTCTTGCCGGCGCTGCGCCGGCGAGCCGCTGACCTGGTCATTCTCGACCTGCAGATCGGCAACATGGGGGGCATGGCGGTCTGCCTCGACCTGCGCCTGGAGGAGAGCGCGGGCCGGCTCGAGCCCATGAAGGTCATCATGTTGCTGGATCGGCGGGCCGATGTATTTCTTGCCCGCCGGTCGGGAGCCGAGGGTTGGCTGGTCCGGCCCCTCGATCCGATCCGCCTCAGGCGCGCCAGCCAGGCGGTGCTCGCAGGCGGTACGTACTACGACGAATCGTACAAACCAAATCCCATCGTCGTTGCCCCAGTCCTCGTCGCCCCGGCTTCGGGTAGCATCAGCGCCGCCGGGAAGTAGCGCAGCTTGGTTAGCGCGCAGCGTTCGGGACGCTGAGGCCGGGGGTTCAAATCCCCCCTTCCCGACCAGAGCGGTCGCCGTCCCTGAAGCTGGTCGAGCGGCATCGGCGGTCCGTCCCACGCGGGTTCTTGCCCAGGGCGGGTGATTTGTCTCGATTCGAGCGAGTGGCGCCGGAAACCGGAAGCCGAAATCGTGCTACGACGGGCGCTCGAATACCGTGGCGCAGGTGAGCGACGACCCGGCCGAGATCCTGCTGCGAGAGTTCCACCAGCTGTCACCTGAAGACCAGGAGTTCGTCATAACGCTGGTCGCCCGGCTCCGAGGGGTCCAGGCGTACGAGTTCCCCCGGGACGTGCCGTTCATGGACTTCGACGAGTAACGCCACCTGAGGCGGCCGTCCCCGCCAAGCAGGACATTTGTACTGTCGAAATCCAGAGCTTTGGCTCTACTCGACCCGCGAGCCGAGGTTCATAGTCGGACGCGTGTGACACGCGGCGACTGGCCCGGCCGATCCCCCCTGGTCGGCCAGGGCCTCGCCCCGGGCGCCCCA
>JAUTXM010000191.1 GCA_030838025.1 Acidimicrobiaceae bacterium | reverse complement strand
GACTCCTCCGACGACAAAAGCGCCCGTCACGACGCCCCCGGGGGCCACCAAAGCGGCGACTGGGAGCACGGCCGCGTCGACCCAGCGTTCCACGACGGCCAACCGCTCGCAGCCTGCGGTCGCGTCGGTCGGGGCCGCGGGATTGCCCGCACCGGCCTTGGCTCCTGCAGACATGCCGGCATTGGGTGCCGACGCCGCTGCTCCCGAGCTGGCGGTGACGGCGACGCCCACGACGACCGCGTTGACCGGGCCGCCGGCGTTCTCGGGGTTCGTCGGAGTGAGCGCCCCGGGGCTGCCCAACGCGCACAAGACCCTACGCATCGCGTTGAGCATCCTCGTGTTGGTGGTGGCGGCGGTTGCCACCGCCCAGCTGCCGGCGTCACGTCGTTCCCCAAGGCCCGCCGGCGAATCGCCCGCCTGACCCCGGGGCGTACTGGAAGGGCACGGTGACGGGTGTGCCCACCACCGGCCGCCTTTTCCCCAGGTCCGCCCGCTCGGTAGGCTGGCGGATGTGACCGCCGCCAAGGACCCCCGGGGCACCCCGACCGTCCCGATCACCCATCCCGGGTTCCTCCTGTCCTGTGCGTTCGGCGCCCTTGGGACGCTGCTCATCGTCGCCGGGCTGATCGTTGGCGGCGAGGTCATCTTTGTCGTCGGGACGTTCCTCGGCGCCTTGTCGCTGATCGCCGCCTTGGCGTGGCGGGCCGACCTCATCAGCGCCTGGAAGCGGGATCACCGCCGGTAGCGGGATGCGTTTCGCCTTCAAGACCGCGCCGCAACACACGACCTGGGCCGACATGCTGGCGGTCTGGAAGGCCGCCGACGACATCGACGTGTTCGAGTCCGGTTGGACGTTCGACCACTTCTACCCCATCTTCTCGGACTCGACCGGCCCGTGCCTCGAGGGGTGGACCGCCACCACGGCGCTGGCGCAGGCGACCAGCCGACTCCGCCTGGGTGTCCTCGTCACCGGCGTCGTCTACCGCCATCCAGCAGTCCTGGCCAACATGGCCGCCACGGTGGACATCATTTCCGGCGGTCGGCTCGAACTCGGGTTGGGCGCCGGTTGGAACGAGGAGGAGTGCCACGCGTACGGCATCGAGCTGGGCACACTGAAGGAGCGTTTCGACCGGTTCGACGAGGCAGTCGAGGTCATCATCGCCCTGCTGAGCACCACCGTTTCCGACTTCGATGGCGAGTACTACACGTTGGCAGGCGCCCGCTGCGAGCCCAAGGCGATCCAGCGGCCCCACCCGCCCATCTGCATCGGTGGAACCGGCGAGCGACGCACCCTGCGCAGCGTCGCCCGGTATGCCCAGCATTGGAACTATCCCGGTGGACCGGTCGCGCATTGGGCGGCCAAGCGCGACGTGCTGGCCGAACGCTGCGCCGAGATCGGGCGCGACGTCGGCGAGATCGTCACGTCGACCCATGTGCGTTTCAACGCCGAAGCCGGGGTGGGGCAGCTGGCCGAGCAGGCCGCCGCCTTCGGCGACGCCGGTCTGGATCTGGCCATCGTCCAGCTACCGCCCCCGCACGACCCCGCCGTGCTGGAGCCGATCGCCGCGGCCTTGGCGCCCCTGCGGTCGGTGGCGGCCGAGTCCTCGCTAGGTTGGCCCCAATGAGCGTCACGGAAAGGCAGCCCGTCGTGGACGGGCATCAACGGGTGTACGTCAGCCGCCGACGGCAGCTCCTGTTGGCCGCCGGACTGCTCGGGATTTTCCTCGCCACCTTGAGCCTGGTGCTCGAGCCCGATCCCGAGACGGGCATCAAGCCCCTTCCGGGCGACTATCTGTGGGTGGTCATTCCGGGGACGATCGTCCTGCTCGTGCTCCTCTGGCGGGCGGCGAAGGCGCGCATCGAGACCGACGGCGGCGGCATCGACCTGTTCCGGGTGGCAGGGCACGAGTACGTGCCCTGGTCGGACATACGCGGCTTCGAGGTGCACCCCACCCCCAGTCGCCAGGGGGCGGCGGTGCGAATCCGCCGTCGCAGCGAGGCGCTGGTGACGGTGCGCAGCGAGATCAACGTGTGGCCGCTGCGCAACCGCAACGAGGCCCGTCGCCTGGCCCGGGTTCGGGCCGAGGCGCTACGGGAGGAACTGGAGGCCGACCGCCTCTCCCGATTGGCGTCAGGCGCCAGGCCCTCCAGCTCGGCCAGCGCGGCCGGCTCGGCCGGCTCCCTCGGCTTCGGCTAGTCGGTTGTCCGCACCCGGCGGCGGCTACGACGCCGTCGTCATCGTGTCCTTCGGTGGTCCTGAAGGTCCCGATGACGTCGAACCGTTTCTGGACAACGTGCTCCGCGGGCGGCCCGTTCCCGCCGAGCGCCGGGCCGCCGTCGCAGCCCACTACCACCACTTCGGCGGCCGCAGCCCGATCAACGGGCACAACCGGGCGCTGGTGGCGGCGCTGGGCGCGGAGCTGACGCTGGCGGCGGGCGGGCCGGACCTGCCGGTGTCCTTGCCGGCGTACTTGCCGGTGTACTGGGGCAACCGCAACTGGCACCCCTTCCTGACTGACGCCGTTCGCCAGATGGCGGAGGACGGGGTCCGGCGGGCGCTGGCCTTTGTTACTTCCGCCTACGCGTCCTACAGCGGGTGCCATCAGTACCTCGAGGACATCGCCCGGGCCCGGGCCGCGGTGGGCCCCGAGGCGCCTGAGATCGACAAGCTGCGGGTGTTCTACAACCATCCCGGCTTCGTCAGAGCCAATGTCGATGCCCTGCAGGCAGCTCGTGCCTCGGCCGGGGTTGGGTCCTCGCCGGTGCGGGTGGCATTTACCGCCCACAGCATCCCGGTGTCGATGGCCGCGACGTCGGATTACCAGCGCCAACTCACCGAGACGGCGAGGCTGGTCATGGGGCAGTTCGACCCGGCCGGTGTCGTACCGTGGTCGCTCGTCTTCCAGAGCCGAAGTGGCCCGCCCGCCGTGGCCTGGCTGGAGCCGGACATCTTGGACCACCTCCGGACGCTGGCCGCCAACGGTGGGGCGCCCGTGATCGTTGCGCCCATCGGGTTTGTGGCCGACCACATGGAGGTGGTCTACGACCTGGACGTGGAGGCGGCCCAGCTGGCCTCGCAGCTGGGATTGACGATGGCGCGGGCCGCCACCGCGGGTGTCCATCCTGCGTTCGTGACCATGATTCGCCAGCTGGTCGAGGAACGAATGGACCCGGCGGTGCCCAAGTTGGCTCTCGGCGCGGACGGGCCCTATCACGATGTGTGCCGGGCCGACTGCTGCCCGGCCCCGCTGCGCCAACGGGCACCGCACCCGCCGCGCCAAGCAGCGCCGCTGCTGCCGTCAACGCCGGCGGGCGGGTAGCTTCGGCGCCGTGGCTGCCCATGATGCCGGCGTCCAGGTCACCTGCCCGGGCTGCGGCCAGACCGTCCTGCAGAAGGCCATGATCCCGGTCCTCGGCGAGGAGGGGCTCGGGGTTCGTTACCTCTGTGCGACGTGCGCCCGGGCGTTGATGGCACCGCCGACCATCGCCGGAGGCGGCCTGTCGGACGAGACTGACCCTGGCGGCGCCACGGCCGCCGACAGCGAAGCGGCGCCGAACAGCTAGCGCCGTTGTCCGGTCAAGAGGCGGAGAAACGCTTCGGCCAGCCGGCCCTCGGACAACCCGCCGGCGGCGGCGTTGGCGGCGAGGAACCCTCGGATGAACGTCGCGACGTCGTTGGCCGGATCCAGCTGGCTGGCGTGTCGCAGCAGCGCCGCCACTTTACGATCGAAGGTGTCGGTGACGTCGACCCAGGTGTTCGGCGTCGACGAGCTCATGACCCACACCTCGTCCACGACATGTGGTGCCAGGCCCTCGACCAGAAGCTCGGGAAACGAGAACGGGTTACGCGAATCGGGATAGACCGC
>JAUTXM010000114.1 GCA_030838025.1 Acidimicrobiaceae bacterium | reverse complement strand
GGCTTCCACCGCGGCGACAATGACAGGGCCGCCATGTCCATCTGGATGTTCGGTGCGCCCGGGGCGAAGGGCTTCAGGGCGTCCGGAAGCCCCGTTGAGGGAAGCCCCGTTGACGGGGCGATCGATGTCCCGTTCATGGCTGGGCGGACACCACTGCTTGACCGGGGGGCGCCGGCACCGATGCCGTACGGCGCGGGCGCAGCGGCCGGCGGGGGCGAAGCGGCGAGGCGGGGTCCGGCGGGCGCGACGCGCGGTTCGACCGGGCCACTCGGCTCAGGCAACCGTGACTCCAGGATCGAGGCCAGGCGGGGCCTCGGGGGCGCCGCGGGGCCGGGGGCCCGGACTTCCGGCGCTGCGACCGTGGTCTCGGGAACGGCGCTCAAAGGCGACGCCCAGCTGGGACCGGGGGCCGGTCCCGCGACCGGATTGAACTGGGGCGGGCGAACGACGTTGTTGTCCTTCGGCGGGTCGAACTGCAGCGCCGTGCCGAGCGGTCGGCGCAACGGCGACTGCAGGGGAGCCAAGCGTTCCTTGGGCTCCGCCGGGGTCGCGGCCGCCGCCGGTCGGGCCCTCGGGGCGCTCAGGGGCCGCCGGACAGGACTGGCCGGGCGCGGGCCATCGGGGCGCTCGGCCGGGGGGGCAACGATATTCTGCGCCACCTCAGAGGCGGCGGTGGCCGGTTCGACAGCGGCCTCGGGGACAGCCGGTGGCCCGGCCGTCGTGGCTTCGGCGTCCTGTCCGTGGGCCGTTGACTCGAAACCGACGGTCGGGTCGACGTCCCGTGACACGTCGCGCAACGCCTTCCAGAGATTCGACATATATGCGTCATCGGCCCATTCCGACTGAACCTTAAGGTCCAGTTTGGGGGTCTTTTTCGCCACCTGCGGGGCGGTGTGAACCCTTTAGGCTGAGATCGTGGATGCCCCTCGGTCCGGCTCCTCGTTGTCCGAGGCCCTCGGCAACGCGTTTCGGCTGAACAGCGACCGTCAGCGCCGCGGGCAAGAAGCGTTCACCGCCTCGGCGTTCAGCCGGCTGATGATCACCCACGTCCTGTCACTGGGCGGCGACGCCCTCGTGACCCTGGCCCTGGCGGGGTCGATTTTCTTCAACACCGACCTGCACGCGGCCCGGGGCCGGGTGGCGCTCACCCTGGTGCTCACCATTGCCCCCTTCGCGGTCGTGGCCCCCCTTCTCGGCCCGATCATCGACAAGACCACCGGCGGCCGGCGGATGATGGTGGTCGCCACGGCCATCGGCCGCGCCCTGGCCTGCATCCTCATGGCCCGGTACATCAACAGCCTGCTGCTGTTCCCGGCGGCATTCCTGACCCTCGTGTGCTCCAAGGGGTACACCGTCGCCAAGGCGACGCTCGTACCGTCGGCCGTCGAACGGCCCCAGGATCTGGTCGAGGCCAACTCCAAGCTGGCGGTCAGCGGGGCGGTGGCGGGCTTCCTCATCGCCATCCCCGGCGTCGCCCTCCTGAAGCTGGGCAGCGCCGCCTGGCTCCTGCGCGTCGACGTATTCGTCTTCGTGGCCTGCGCCGTCAGCGCGCTGCGGCTGCAGGTCACCGAGCAGCGAGTCACGGCGACGCCCGAGACCGATCAGACCGACGTCCTCGTCGCCGAGGGGGAGTTTCCGGCACCGGCCGCCCGCCGCGACATCCGGGCCAAGCCGTTGCCGCCCGGCGCCATCCAGGTGGCGGCGTTCGCCATGGGGACGCTGCGGTTGATCGTGGGGTTCATGACGTTCCTCGTGGCGTTCGGATTCCGCAACAGCCACGCGCCGGCGTGGTGGTACGGGGTGGTCCTGGCCTGCAGCATCGGCGGCAACCTGATCGGCGCCGCCGCCGCTCCGTGGCTGCGGTCGCGCCTGCGCGAGGAGATGATCCTCGCCGGCGCATCGGGCCTGCTGGTGATCGCGGGCATTCTCGCCATCCTCTTCGACACGTTCAACAGCCGCCCCGCGGCGTCGCTCCTGGCGGGTGTGGTCGGCGTGTCGGCCGGCGTGGCCAAGCTGGCGTTCGACGCCCTGGTGCAGCGCCATGTCCCGGTCGCCGCGCAGGGCCGGGCATTCGGGCGCTTCGAGGCCGTCTTCCAGCTCGTGTGGGTGATCGGCGGGCTGGCTCCGGTGGTGATCGTGATGTCGTTGCGCACCGGTTTCTTCGTTGTCACCGTGGCGGGGGCACTGGCGGCCGTCGTCTACGTGGCCGGCACCCGAATGGCTCGCCTGGGCCAACTGCCGCAATGGTGGCCGGGTGTGCGCGGCCCGGCCCCCCGGACCAAGGCCCCCCGGACCCAGGCCCCCCGGCCCAAACCCGCCCCGACCAATCCTGCCCGGACCAAGCCCGTGACGCCCGCGCCGAGCGCCCCGATAGGCGCCACCATCCCCTTCGGAACGACTCCCTGGGCGGCGCCACCCGCCGACGCGACCGAAGACGACGACCGCCCGTGGCTCGACCACCCGCAGCCCGACCTCGGCACCTACCCCCCGCCGATTCCCGGCCCGCCACCCCTCGGCCACGGCCTACGGCCCGTCCCGCCTCCGCTGACCGGGCCGCCGCCGCTGGCCGCGCCCCTCGCCCCTCGCATCCCGCCCATGGCGGGCGCCGCCGAGGATCCCGCCGACCCCGAGGAGTGAGCATCCGGGCGGTCGTGCTGGCCGACACGCACCTGCGCGCCGGAAGCAGTCGCCGGTTGCCCGAGGCGGTCTACCGCCTGCTCGATGGTGCCGACGTGATCCTCCACGCCGGCGACCTCGTCGACGCCCGCGTGCTCGACGTCCTGGAGGCGATCGCCCCGACCTACGCCGTGCTCGGCAACAACGACCACGCCCTGGCGGGCCGCCTTCCCCTCACCCGGACGCTAGAGCTGGACGGTGTCAACGTCGCCATGATCCACGACAGCGGCGCCGCCGCCGGCCGCGCCGGGCGCCTGCACCGCCGGTTCCCCGATGCGGCGGTCGTCGTCTTCGGCCACAGCCACATCCCCTTCGACGGCGAGGGCATCGACGGCCAGCGCCTGTTCAACCCCGGGTCACCAACCGAGCGCCGCTCGCAACCGCACCGGACCGCGGGTGTGCTGGAATGCGCCGATGGCGCGGTCCGCGAGACCCGAATAGTCATTGTCGACGACTGACTCAGAAAAAGGGGGTGGCCGAGCGCGGTCGAGTGGCAGTTTGGCGGACTTTGTCAGTTCTACCGCCGGATTGCCGGGAAAGCTGCCAAAGTCGGCCAAACTGCCAATCGGCTTGGGCCGACCCGGCCCCGAACCGCGTCGATCAGTCGTCGATCAGTCTTGGGTCAGTCGTCGGGCAGGTCGATGCGGGCCAGCCACAGGCCCGGAGCGGAGATCTCGGCCGGGGTGGGCAGCTCTTTGGCCGAGTGCCACAGCCGGGCCAGCCCTTCCTCGCCCGCCCGCTCCAAAACGCCGGCGACGAACGACGAACCCCGCTCGTACGCCGCGCTGTCCAGGGAGACGCCGAGCAGCTTGCCCACGAACTTCGTCCCTTCGCCCTCCTCGACCCGGCGCCGCCGCATGGCCTCGGTCAAGGGGCCATAGGAGGCGATGAGCCGCTTGCCGACCACATCCATGATGTGGTCGACGTAGCCGACGACCGCCGACAGCAGCGCCGAAAGAGGCACCATCACCTCACGCTGGGCGGAGGTCTCCATTTCCCCGAGCAACACCTCGGGATTGGAGAACGTGGCTTGCAGCGAACTCATGTCGGTCGGGTCGAACATCGTCAGACGCTCCTCGAGCGCGGAGGAGTCAGGTTCGAAGGCGTTCACATACGCCGTCATGAGTTGGTCCAGCCGCTGGCGCACATGCGGCCGGGACAGCACCGCGTGATGGGCGAGCTCGTGCAGACACACCCAGAGGCGAACGTCGTCGGCCGCCAGGCTCCAGTCCTGGGCGAAGCCGTCGATCGCCACTGGGACCATGAGCAGCTCGTCACCCGGCGGTCGGGGAACGGGCAGGTCGTACTGGCCCATGGCCCGCGTAGCCAGATGCCCGACCATGGTTCCCGCCTGGATCCCGAACAGCAGCGGTGCCATGGCCTGGGGCAGGTTGCCGAGCAGGCGCGCCATCGGGTCGCCCCCCAACTCCTCCATGGGTGGCGGCGTCGAGGTCGAGCGGGCCAGGGCGGTGGCGAGGGTCTCCAGCAGCGGCTTCCACGCCTGCAGGGTCCGCAACGCCCAATCCGATCGCGTCACCGCCCGCACCGACAGCACCCTGCCACCGACCGAAGCCGACAAGCCGGTTGCCTCCTCGACGTGCAGCTCCGCGACCCGCAGCAACTCGTCCAGGCGCACCCGGGCCAGCGGGTCGGGGTTGGCCTCGCTCTCGCCCTCGTTGGCGGTCATCAGCGCCAGCTGACGGGCAAATTCCCAGTTGATCGGACCCTGGGAGGTCAACATCCGGGCCAAGTCACGGATGGCCTTCTCCAGAGGTCCACCACCCTCCATTGGACCAGGCTCGCTCATAGGGGCATGGTAGGGCGGTGAGCACCGTTGTCGTTACTGGAGCAGCAGGGTTCGTCGGCCAGCGAGTGCTTCGGCGACTCGCCCCATCGGGGCAGCCGGTAGTGGCGGTCGACGCGGTACCGATCGGCGAGGGCAGCGACCACGCTGACCGAAGGTTGGTCGACCTGGCCCGGGACCCCGTGGAACGGCTGTTGCCGGCGCTGGCCGACGCCGACAGTGTCCTCCACCTGGCGTGGTCGCACTCCGACCCGGCCCTCAGCAACCCGGGGGTGCCTTTTCCCAACCTGATCGCCTTGCGCCGGGTGCTCGAGGCGGCGGGGAGGGCGGGCGTGGGGCGGCTCCTGCATGTTTCGAGTGCGACGGTGTACGGGGCCTGGGCCGACAACCCCGTTCCCTTGGCCGAGGACGTGGCGCTACGGCCCAACCCGGGTTTCGCCTATGCGGTGGAGAAAGCCGAGGCCGAGCGAATGGTCGCCGAGTGGGCGGACGACCATCCCGAGGTGCTGGTCACGATCCTCCGTCCTACCGTGACGGTCGGGTCAT
>JAUTXM010000099.1 GCA_030838025.1 Acidimicrobiaceae bacterium | reverse complement strand
CTCACGTAGATGCGGTCCTGGTAGGGGCTGCCTACGTGGTTGTCGATGGTCATCAGCTGCTTGTCGAGGAAGGCCGGCGTCCCCGTCGCCGTGGGATCGAAGCTGAACGGCGACACATAGCGGCCGGGGAAGTTCCACGACGCTCCGTTGTTGCCGGTGGAGCGGAACACCACGAAGGCGCTCGACTGGTCGGGGTTGGCGCTGGCCACATCGCCCCGGTTGAACAGCTGGCAGCTCAGATAGGCGTTGCCCTTGGTGTCCCAGGCGACCGAGGTGTCACCGCTGGCCTGCCAGTACTGGCGGGCATTACCGGCGATACCACGGGTGAAGCTGTTGGGAACCGTCGAGTTGTTCCACGTCACCCCGTTGGTCAGCGAGTAGGCGGTGCCGCAAGTACCGTCGCCCCGGACGTAGTCATTGTTGCTGGCGACGATGTGGGTCGGCTGCAAGGGATCCTGAGCGATCGAGGTCTCGTTGTTGGCCTGGCCTCGACCCTGAAGGTTCGAGTCGGTGACGTTCAGGCAGTTCTGGTTGACCTTGACGTTGCCCCCCAGGTTGTTGGAACACCCGGTCACGCCGGCGGGGTAGTAGTTGGCGGGTGTGCCGGCCAGCCCGGAGGTGCTGAAACCCGTGGGTGTTCCTTCTGGGGCACCGTCAGGGCCCTGGCCCTCGCCGTCGCCGATGGGGGCATTCGGCGTTATCCGACTGGAGGCGTTGATCAACTCGCTGGAGATCAGGCGCCTCTGGATCGGAGTCAGGCTTTTGACGGTGAAGGCTGCCGCCTGCGCAGTACCCCCTCCGCTCACTACCAGCGGCAACATCGCGACCGCGAGCGTGCTCGCAGACACCAATGTCACGAACATCTTGCGCCGAACCAACATGTGACCCCCTGTCCAAAGCACCGCGTGTACGTTCCTCGCCGACACGGACGCTATTGCCAGCGGGGGGCGCGTTACAAGGGGTTTGGCGAGCATTCGTAAACGGGGGGAGGCCGGGCCGGACCTGGCCGGACCGCCGCGGCGGCCGAGCCGGGCCGCTTACTTGGTGCTGGGCTCCCAGCGGAAGCGCCGGCTCGCCACCAAGAGTGCCACCGCTCCCCACGCGACCATGACCAGCAAATCCCCGCCCCGCATGCTGCTGCGGGCGTGGGGATCGAACGCCGCGAACGTCCCGGTGATGAAATGGCGCACCGGGAACACCCCCGCGATCTTGGTCAGCACCGACCCTTTGCTGATCGGGAAGAACGTCCCCGAGATGAAGAGCAGGGGAAAGAACAGCAGGTTCACGATGGCAGGCGCGGCGTCGGCGTTGGGCACCACGGTCGTGACCGCCAGGCCCATGGCACAGAAACACGCGGCACCGATGGCCAGCGTCACGATGAGGGCGGCGATGTTGCCCGGGATGGAGACGCCGTAGGCGATGACGCCGAAGGCGATCACGATGGCCGTGAGCAAGATGCCGACGACGACAGAGTTGCCGATGAGGCCGCCGAGGTAGATCCACGCCGGTAGCGGCGCCCCGCGGACTCGCTTGAGCGTCCCCGCCTCCCGCTTAAAGGTGACCGTGATCGCCAAGTTGGTGAAGGTGACACCCATGATGCCGAAGGCCACGATGGCCGGGATGTAGTACTGGGTGTAGCTGATGTTGCCCAGCTCGGCGATCTTGCCGTTGCCATTGGTGGTGGCGAAGATGACCATGATCAGGATCGGAAACACGAAGGAGAATCCCGCCGCAGCGGGGTTGCGCCAGTAGGACCGCTGCTCCCACCCGACCTGTCGGCCGAGCAGCTCGAGATCGTTGGTCATGTGGTGGCCTTCATGGCGTTCTGGGACGCGCGTTCAGCGGCGTCGCCGGCCAGTTCCAGGTAGACGTCCTCGAGGCTGGGCCTGGTCACCGTGAGGCCCGCAAGCTCCAAGTGGCGCTCGACCGCCCAGCCGGTCAGGCGGGCCAGCGCCGCGGTGGGCTCCTGCGTGTCGATGACGACCTCACCAGCCACCTTGTCGGGTCGGGCGGGGACGGGCAGGTCCTGCAGCGTGATTCCTTCGGGGAGGGAGAAGCGGATATTGGCCGCGGCCTGGTTGCGGCCGCCGAGCGAGTCGGGCGTGCCCTCGGCCACGAACACGCCCCCGGCGATGACCGCGACCCGGTTGGCGAGATGCTGGGCTTCGTCCATGTAGTGCGTGGTCAGGAGGACCGTCTTGCCCAGCGAGCACAGGTTGCGGATGATCACCCAGCTGGCCCTCCGGGCCGACGGGTCGAAGCCCGTCGTTGGCTCGTCCAGGAAGATCAGGTCGGGATTTCCTATGAGACCCAACGCCAGGTCGAGCCGCCGTTGCTGGCCACCCGACAACGTCCGCAGCCGGGCCCGGCGTTTCTCCTCGAGTCCGACCAGCCCGATCACGTCGTCGACATTGGAAGGACGGGGGTACCAGAAGGTGCGCTGGCGCAGGACTTCTTCGACCGTCAGGTAGGGCTCGGTCGTGGACTCCTGGAGCACGATGCCGATGCGCTCCTTCAACCGGCGGCTTCCCTTTTCGGGGTCCATCCCCAGCACTTCGACGGTCCCCGCCGAGCGTTTCCGGTAGCCCTCGAGGATCTCGACGATCGACGTCTTGCCCGCGCCGTTGGGGCCGAGCAGGGCGAATACCTCGCCCTCCTCGATGGAGAAGCTGACGCCCTTGACCGCCTCGACGGTGTCGTACGACTTCTGGAGTCCGTCGACTGCGACGGCAACGCCCATGGGACCTCCTTGCCAGATGGGAGGTGCGGTCACGCTATCAGCGGTCCGATGGGCCACGGGGCACGTAGGCTCCCGGCTCGTGTCTTCCGCCGTGCGAGCTCTTCGTGGTGCAACCACCATCAAAGCCGACACCCTCGAGCAGGTGAACGAGCGGGTCCAGACGTTGGTGGAGACCATGCTCCAGCGCAACGGGGTCGACAAAGAGGACCTCATCAGCGTGTTGTTCACTGCCACCGATGACATCCGTTCGGTGTTCCCGGCGACCGCGGCGCGCACCATCGGCCTGGGCGACGTGCCGTTGATCTGTGCCCGGGAGCTCGATGTGGTCGGGGGCACGCCGCTGTGCATCCGGGTGCTCATGCACATGAACACCGATAGGTCCCGCGCCGAGTTGCACCACGTGTATCTCGAAGGGGCCAGAGGGCTGCGCGATGACCTGCCGGATTAGCCGGCTGACCGGGTGCGGCCGGCTGACCCGGTGCTGCCGGCTGACCCGGTGCCGCCGGCTGACCCGGTGCCGGCTCGGGTTCTCGGCTGTGGCCGATAGGTGACCGAGTCTCCTCCCCGGCGGGCGGCGATCATCGGCACCGGATTGATCGGCGGTTCCATCGGGTTGGCACTGCGCCGAGAGGGTTGGCACGTGAGTGGCGTCGATCGCGATCAGCACCGGGCAGCGCGGGCACTGCATCTCGGCGCACTCGACGCGGTCGGCGCCGACCCCGACGCCGAGGTCATCTTCATCGCCACACCTGCGGGGGCAGTGGTCGAGGCGGCCGTCGAGGTCTTGGCGTTCGGGGCCCCTGACAGTGTCGTCACCGATGTCGCGGGGGTGAAGTCGCCGATCGTCGCGGCGCTCGACCACCCGCGGTTCGTGGGGGGCCATCCCATGGCCGGGTCAGAGCAGGAAGGCGTCGATGGCGCCGACGCCCGCCTCTTCGAGGGGGCCACTTGGGTCCTGACGCCGACCGCCAACACCGACCCGTCCGCCTACTCCCGGGTACTCGGTGTCGTGACATCGTTCGGCGCCGACGCCGTCGCGATGCCTGCGGCGCGCCACGACGGCATGGTCGCCATGGTGTCGCACGTGCCCCACCTGACGGCGGCTGCCTTGATGACGCTGGCGGCCGACGCCGCGACCGAACAGGCGGCGTTGCTGCGCCTGGCCGCCGGGGGATTCCGGGACATGACCCGGATCGCGGCGGGCCACCCCGGCATCTGGCCGGACCTCTGCCTGGACAACCGCCTCGCCATTGCCGCGACGCTCGATCGCCTGATGGACGCGGTCGGTGGCCTGCGGACCATGGTGACCGAAGGTGACCGCGCCGGGATCCTCGCGGTGTTGGAGCGGGCCCGCGAGGCCCGCTTGAACCTCCCCGCCCGGGTACTCCACCCTGACGAGATGATCGAAATTCGGGTGCCTGTGCCCGACCGGCCAGGTGTCTTGGCCGAGGTGACGACGGTCCTCGGGGAAGGCAACGTCAACATCTACGACCTCGAGATCGCCCACTCCGCCGAAGGTCCTCGCGGTGTGCTCGTCCTGGCGGTCGACGCCACCGACGCCGGGGCCGCGATTTCGGCGTTGAGCGGGCGCGGCTACCACCCCACGCTGCGACGTTTGGCGCCATGAGCCCGGCGCCGCGGGCGACGATGACAGAGCTCGTGATCCCGGGAGGGATGGGGCCGGTCACTGGCCGCCTGCGCGTTCCAGGTGACAAGTCCATCTCCCATCGCGCCGTGCTCCTGGCCGCGCTGGCCGAGGGTCGTTCGGAGTTGCGCCGCCTATCGTCGGGACTCGACGTCGGGCGGACGCTCGCGGCCATCGCCGCCTGCGGCGCGCTGATCGAGAGTTCGACCGGCGAGACGTTCACCGTGACGGGCGGGCGCAGCGTGCTCCGGGAACCGGCCGCCGTGATCGACGTGGGCAACTCGGGCACGGCCATCCGGCTGCTAGCCGGCTGGAGTGCTGCTTTCCCTTGGCTCACGGTCCTGCAGGGCGACGCGTCGATCGCCGAGCGGCCCATGGGTCGGGTGGCGGCACCGCTTCGAGCCATGGGGGCGCGCATCGACGGTCGAGACGACGGCCGGCTTGCGCCCTTGATCATCCGCGGCGGCGGGCTGTCGGGAATCGACTACCGGCTGCCAGTGGCCAGTGCCCAGGTCAAGGCGGCCGTCCTGCTGGCCGGTTTGGCGGCCGACGGGGCCACGACGGTTCGAGAGGACGTTCCGACTCGCGCCCACACCGAGGAGATGCTGGCGGCGTGCGGCGCCGATCTCGAGGTGGGCCCGGGCTGGGTCACGGTGCGGCGCTCGGTACTTTCCCCGTTCAACCTGGCGATTCCTGCCGACCCGTCGCAGGCGGCGTTCTGGGTGGTCGCGGCGTGCGTGATACCGGACAGCGACCTGGTGGTCGAGGACCTCTACGTCGGCCAGGCGCGGGCTGGGTTCATCGACGTCCTGCGCCGGATGGGCGCCGACCTCTCCTATGAACACCGGGACGAGCGGCGTCAGACCGCCGACCTCCGGGTCCGGTACCGGCCATTGGCTGCCACGACGGTCGGCGGGTCGGAGGTGCCGGGCCTGATCGACGAGATTCCCGTGCTCGCGGTGGCCGCGGCGCGGGCCGAGGGTGTGACGACATTCGCCGACGCGGCGGAGCTGCGGGTCAAGGAGAGCGACCGGGTGACGTCGGTGGTCGCGGCCTTGCGCGCCGTCGGAGTGAACGCGGAACCACGCCCCGACGGGCTGGTCGTCCAGGGCAACGGCGGCGCGCCACTCGCCGGAGGCAAGATCGACTCCTGGGGCGATCATCGCGTGGCTATGGCGTTCGCGATCGCCGGGTTAGACGCTGCTGGACCGACGGTTGTAGCAGGATGGGAGTCCGTCGCCACTAGTTATCCGGGCTTCGAGGAGGACCTCCGCCGGTGCGTGTCATAGCGATCGACGGGCCCGCTGGTTCGGGAAAGTCGACCGTTGCTCGGGAACTCGCCGCCCGGCTCGGTCTCGACTACCTCGATACCGGCGCCATGTACCGCAGCGTGGCGTTCGCGGCGCTGCGGCGGGGCATCGACCCCGAGGACGCGCCACTCGTCGCCCGGCTGGCGGCGCAGG
>JAUTXM010000080.1 GCA_030838025.1 Acidimicrobiaceae bacterium | reverse complement strand
GCGGTCTCTTCCCAGTAGTCGGTGTCCAGCAGGCCGTTGGCCGCCGCGAGCGCGGTTGCGGCCCGGACCGCTTCTTCGTACACCGCGTCGAGATGGCGACGGGCGGTGGCGGGACTGACGGCGAGGGGCGGGTTGCCCAGCGATCGCGGCAGCGCGCCCGGATCCGGGGTGGGCCGGATCTTGGTCGCGGCGGCCGGTCCGGTCTCGTCGATGCCCCAAAAGCGCCGGTCGGCCGGGGGGATGCCGTTGGACCGGCGGCGGCGGCTCATGCCGCATCCTCCTCGGCCTGGGTGCCGACTTCGGCACCGGTGGGCTCGTCCTCGACCAGGGCATCGGTGCGAAGGCCGAGCGCGGCCCGGAGCTGGTCGGGAGCCAGGTCGGCCAGGGAACTCTGCTTGGGCAGGACCAGGTCGGCGATCTGGCGCTTGCCCGCGACCACTTCCTCGACCCGTTCGTCGACCGTCCCGGGGCAGACCAGGCGGTGGCAGACGACGGTGCGGGTCTGGCCGATGCGCCACGAGCGATCCCGGGCCTGGTCCTCGGTGGCGGGATTCCACCAGCGGTCGAAGAGCACCACGTGGTTGGCCGCGGTCAGGTTGAGGCCCGCACCCCCGGCCTTGAGGGACAGCACCAGGGCGCCTGCCCCGCGGCCTTCCTGGAACTCTCGCACCAGGCGGTCCCGGACGCCGGTCGCCAGCCCGCCGTGGTAGCAGGCCACGTGATGCCCGGTCCGGCTCGACAGGTAGCGGGCCAGTTGCTCGCCCCAGCGGGCGAAGTGGGTGAAGATCAGGACCCGCTCGCCGGCCGCGAACACGGCGTCGACGATCTCGTCCAGGCGGGTCAGCTTGCCCGAGCGGTGGTCGAGCACGACGCCTTCACCGGAGTCGGCATTGAGGTAGGCGTTGGGGTGGTTGCAGATCTGCTTGAGGGCCGTGATGGCCGCCAGGATCTGGCCCTTGCGAGCGGTCAAGTCGTCCTCGGCACCCTCGGCCAGCAGCCGGTCGAGGACCGCCTGGTACAGGCCGATCTGCTCCTGGGTCAACGAGCACTGGTCGAGCTGGTCGATGCGGTCGGGCAGTTCGGCGGCGATCGCCGGCTCCGCCTTGGTCCTGCGGAACACGAGCAGGCCGTTCAACGCCCGCAGGGCATTCTCGCCCGCCGTTTCCGGGCCGTCACTGGTGCGCGACAGCTGGCTGATGAACGCCGGCCGGGTCCCGACCAACCCCGGATTGGCGAAGTCGAGGATGGCCCAGAGGTCCCCGAGACCGTTTTCGATCGGGGTGCCGGTCAGGGCCAGGCGCGAGCGGGCCGGGAGGCGGCGCAGCGCCTGGGCGGCGTCGCTGGCCGGGTTCTTGATGGTCTGGGCCTCGTCCACGATGATCCGGGCCCACTCGATGCCGGCCAGATCCTCGACGTCGCGCACCGCGGTGCCGTAGGTGGTCAGCAACACGTCGTTGCGGGTGACCAGCTTGGCCAGCGTCTCGCCCTCGGCCCGGCCCGGGCCGTGGTGGGTCACGAGCTTCAGGTCCGGCGAGAAACGGCGTGCTTCGGCTGCCCAGTTCCCGAGCACCGCCGGGGGAGTGATGACCAGCGCCGGGCCCCCGCCCCTCGTCGCCAGCAGGTGCGCCAGTACCGTCGGAGTTTTTCCCAGCCCCATGTCCAGGGCCAGGCAGCCGCCCAGCCCGGCCGAATCGAGGAACCCCAGCCAGCCGAGGGACTGGGCCTGGTACTCCCGCAGCTTGCCCCGGAACCCCGCGGGCTCGGCGACCGCTTCCAGGGGCTGGGCCGTGGCGCGCAGCAGGTCGGCGGCCCAACCGCTGCCGTCGACCGTCACCGGTCCGGAGAGCACGCTGCTTTCGAGGCCAAGCGCGTGGCGCAGGACGGCGGCGCCCGAAAGCTCGGTCGACATCGCCCGCTCGGCCAGGGCCGCCGCCGCCTCTTGCAGGTCGGCCCGGTCGAGTTCGATCCAGCGGCCCCTCGACTTCACGAGCGGGCGGGCCTCGGCGGCCAGCTTGGCGATGTCGGCCGCGTTGAGCTCGACATCGTCGAACACGACCGACCACCGGACCTGGCACAGCTGCTGGGCGCCCACCGCCGTCTGGCGGGGGATGGCATCGGCGAACATGCGCATGGCGGGGCTGGGTCGACGGCGCGAGAGGGGAGGAACCTGCACCTCGAAGCCCGCCGCCGCCAGCACCGGCCCGGTGACGCTCATCAGCGTCCACGCCTCGTCGGTGGACAGAGCAACCTCGCCTCGGCGTTGCCCGCCTGGACGGGCCAGGACGGGGTACAGGCGCTCCAACCGGGCGAGCTGGGGCTCGACGGCCAGGCGCTTGGCCCGGCCGGCGGTCACCATGGCGACTTCTACGGGAACCAGGGTCGACTCGACGCCCGACGCCAGCACCGACAGGAGCCAGACGCCCTCACGGTCGGGCTGGCCCAGGCGCACCACCAGGTTGACGCCGGTCTCGGCGGTGACCGATCGGCTCCACCGGTCGATGCGGCCCGCCAGGTCCTCGCCCAAGGCCACCTGGGCCTCGAAGCGGGCCCCGCCCAGCGCCGCCAGCACGCCTTCGGCCAGGTCGACGGGGGATTTGGCGGTCGGGGGAGCGGCCGGGAGCACCAGCCGGGCGGCCCCCTCACGGCAGATGGCGTCGACCATGCCGGCCAGGACGGCCCGGCTCATGCCGTCGGCCGGTTGGCTGCTGGAGCAGGCACCGACGGCTCCGGGCATCCGGGCCACCATGGCTCCGAGGCGATCGGTGTCGATCAGCGCCGGCACCCAGCGCACCGCGAACGACCCGGTGGGTCCCGTCTCGCGGGAGCGGGTTCGTCGCAATCGGGGAACCATGCGGCCCTCGGCGACCAGCTCGGTCGCCCACCGGGCCATGTCGGCCAGCCACCTGGTGCTCGGGCCCACGTCGTGGCCCACCTGGCCGCTGCCCACACCGACCAGCCAGCCGAGGGCCTGGCCCGCCGGGGCGGTGACCGCGTCGGCTCGGGCCCCGCCGGGAAGCGGCACCCCGCCATGGGGTTCCCAGCGCACCGGCCGGGCGCCCGCGTCATCGATCAGTTCGCTCAGCTGGTCGAGCGGGACCGGCGGTGAACCGGGGCCGCCCGCCCACAGCACCACTCGCCCCGCGGCCCACGACGCCTGCAGGGTCGGGGGGCCACTCGGGAGGACTTCCTCACTCTCGCGGCCCGGGTCCCGGCTCCGGTCGCCCCGATCGGCCCGGTCGCCGCGGTCGGTTCGGTCGCTTCGGTCGGTGGCCGGGCGGGTCGCCATGTCGCCGTCGGCGCCCTGGCCGTTGCCGGTGGCGTTGCCGTTGCCTGTGCCGTTGGCGGAGTCGAAGCCATCGGCGTCGTCGAACTCAAGGGCCCACTCCTCGCCCCCGACTCGGCGCAGGGCGGCCACCACCCGCTGGCGCTCCTCGCTCAGGTCGGCGACCACCTGGTCGCGTTCGGGGCCGGTCAGGCGCCGGGTCCGTTGGAGGGCCTCGTCGGTTTCGACCGCCATCCGGCGCAGGGTGGCCACCCAGGCGTCATGGTCGGCCTCGAGGCGCGACAACTCCATCGAGTTCGCCTCGCCCGCCGCGTCGGTCGCAACGAGCGCCTCAAAGTCCAACGACAACGCTTCGAACATCACCACGCCTATTCAGAAAGACAGCTCGCGCGCGCACTCGGCCCTACCCCTGCCGCTTGTCCGCGAAAGCTCCGACCCCAATCAGCGGCTGACGTCAGCGTACAGAGCTGCGCCTCACTGATCGAGGATGCCAGCCCCCGACTTTAGGGGATTCCCGTCAGAAATGCACAACGTCATTCGATCGCCGGATGTTCCCGCAACACAACGTAGGCAGACAGGTACCCTCGAATCCATGTCCGACGCCGAGGAAACAGTCGCCAAGACTGAGGATCAGTGGAAGGCCGAGTTGTCGCCCGAGCAGTTCAAAGTGTTGCGGCGCAAGGGGACCGAGCGGCCCTTCACGGGGAAATATGTCAACAATCACGACGATGGCAGTTATCACTGCGCCGCGTGCGGCGCCACCCTGTTCGACGCCAGCACCAAGTTCGATTCCGGGAGCGGTTGGCCGAGCTTCACTTCGCCCGCGGTTGCCGAGGCTGTCGTGCTGCACGAGGACCGGACCTTCGGAATGCGCCGCACCGAGGTGACCTGCCGGCGTTGCGGCGGCCATCTGGGTCATGTGTTTCCCGATGGACCAGGGCCGACCGGTCAGCGCTACTGCATCAACTCGGTGTCGCTCGAGTTCGAACCGTTCACGCTGGAGTAGCCGTCACAGGGGCGGCGTAGCCTCGTCGTTCGATGAGTAGTCCTGGACCCGCAGCACTCGGACGAGGCGTCGTGATCAACGTGGGGCAGCCCATTCCTGCGCCATGGGAGGGCGCGGCCGTGATCCGGGTGGACGACGACGCCCTGGCCGCGCCGGCGCCGGTGGTCGCGGCGCTGCACCAGGCGTGGGTGGGCCGCCTGCCCGTCGTCGTGGAGCTGGGGGTGGACCCGGTGGTCTTTCGCGACCCCCGGCCGTTGGCCGACGAGCCCTGGCGGCTGGTGCCGGAGTTCGAACCGTGGTCCGACCGGCTGCATTTCCTCGTGTGGGCCAACACCTACGACGCCCGCAGCGATCCTGGCCCACCGGTGTGGTGGTGGGCCCGCAAGGCGGCCCGGCTCCGTGGCGTTTCGGCGCCCGAAGGAGACACGGGCGGCGACGTGCGCCTCGCCGACGGGACCGGGGCGTGGATCGACGGCGGACCACGGGCGCCCTTTTCCCCGGAGCAGTTGGAAGGCCTGGGGCTGATCCATCGCGAATCGGTCGAGCGCGGCACTCTGGCTTTGGTCCCCGCGCCGGTGACGCCCCGAGCCGACCTGGCGCCCGACCAGCTGGCCGCCGTCGGCCATCGCGCCGGCGCCGCCCGGATCATCGCCCCGGCCGGATCGGGCAAGACGCGGGTGCTGACCGAGCGGCTGCGCCACCTCCTCGTCGACCGCCGCTACGAGCCTGACCTGGTGCTGGCCGTGGCGTACAACAAGAAGGCCCAGCAGGAGATGGAGGAGCGCACAGCGGACGTCGCCCCTCGGGTGCGGACTCTCAACGCCCTCGGGTATCGGCTGCTGGCCGAAGGGCGCGGGGGTGCCCCTCGCTTGCTGGACGAGCGGGAGGTGCGGCGGCTGATCGAGCGGTTCGTTCCCATCCGCCGGCAGCGGGCCAACACCGATCCCGTCGGTCCGTACCTCGAGGCCCTGGGACAGATCCGCCTCGGCCTGCGCGACCCGGAGGAGGTCGAGAGCTGGCGAGACGACGTGCCCGGGCTGGCGGCCGCCTTCGAGCCCTACCGGGCGGCGCTGCGGGAGGCGGGCGCGGTCGACTTCGACGAGCAGATCTACGGGGCCTTGGAGCTGCTGCTGGCCGACGGGCCGTTTCGCCGGCGGGCCCAGGGCGGGTGCCGGCATCTGCTGGTGGACGAGTTCCAGGATCTGACGCCGGCGCATGTGCTGATGCTTCGGCTGCTGGCAGCACCGCAGCTCGACGTGTTCGGCGTGGGCGACGACGACCAGGTCATCTACGGCCACGCGGGTGCCGATCCGGCGTTCCTGATCGGGTTCGGGGAGTTGTTTCCAGGGGCCGCCGATCACCCCCTGGAGGTCAACTACCGCTGCCCGGCCGAAGTCGTTGCTCGCGCGGCCGACCTGCTGTCGTACAACGAGCGGCGGGTGGCCAAAGCGGTGCGACCGGGACCCGCGGCGTCGACCGCCAAGGACGCGCTGCGGGTGGTCAGCCACGACGCGGCCGCGGGTGCCGATTGCCTGGTCGAGGTGGTCCAGGGCTGGCTCGCCGGGGGCACCGAGCCTTCCGAGGTGGCGGTGTTGACCCGGGTCAACGCCTTGCTCTTGGCGCCACAGGTTGCCCTGCTCGAAGCCGGTGTCACGGTTCGGTCGGCGCTCGGTTTGGAGGTCCTCGAGCGCACCGGCCTGCGGGCCGCGCTGGCGTACCTACGGATCGCCGCCGCCCCCGACGGTCGCATCGCGGCGGAGGACGTGACCGAGGTCGTACGCCGGCCGAGCCGCGGGCTGCCGCAGTGGTTTGGCGACCGGGTGCGGCGGCGCAGCTGGTGGAGCCTGGACGCCTTGTGGGGCATTGCCAGCCAGGTTCCGGAGAAGGAGGTGAGCAAGGTGGAGTGGCTGGTGTCGGACCTTTCGTCCCTGGTGGCCCGGGGCAAGGCGCCCGGGGCGACGACCCGGTCGGTGCTGGCGTTCATCAAGGACAGCATCGGACTCGGCGGCGCCATGAGCCTGCTCGACAGCTCGCGTGGCGGTGAGGGTTCCAGCCATATCGACGATCTCGATGCGTTGGAGCAGGTGGCCGGATTGCACGCCGAGTTGGCCACGTTCGAGTCGTGGTTGCGGGACCGGTTGGCCGGCAAGGGATGGTCGGGGGACGCGGCTGGGGTGACGCTGTCGACGGTGCATCGGGTGAAGGGGATGGAGTGGCAGAAGGTGGCGGTGTTCGGCGTCAATGCCGGGATCCTGCCTCACCGGCTGGCGGAGGACGTGGAGGAGGAGCGGCGCGTGCTCCACGTGGCGCTCACCCGTTGCCAGAGCGAGGTGGTGGTCCTGAGCGACCGGAGTCGCCCGTCTCCGATGCTGGCCGAGCTGACCGGGGCGGCGCCCCACCCGGTCGCGGCGGGGTTCGCTGGGTCGGGGAACGGGTCGGTGCGTGGGTCGGGGGTCGCCGGGTCGGGGAGTGGCTTGGGCGGCGGCGGTGCTCCCGGCGGTCGTGGCGGCGGGCTGGTGGGCGGCGGTGCCGGCGGGCGGGTGGGCGGCGCCGGTGGCGCGGCGTTGGGCGGCGCGGCGTCGGGCGGTGGCTTGGACGTTGGCGGCGTCGCGGGCGCTGGTGCTGGTGTTGGTGCTGGTGGCGGGTCGGCGTTGAGCGGGGCCCGAAGGCGTGGCGGGGGGGTCGGGCGGGAGCGGCCTGCGGTCGTGGGCGCCGACCCGGTGGTGGAGCAAGCGCTGCGGACGTGGCGCTCCGAGCGCAGCCGCCGCGACGGCGTACCCGCGTTCATCGTGATGCACGACGCCACGTTGGCGGCCATCGCCGCGTCCCGCCCGTCGTCCCTGGTGGCGCTGCGGCGCATCGACGGCATCGGGCCCGCCAAGTTGGATCAATACGGTGAGGACATTCTGGCGGTACTGGCGGGGCTCGACGACGGTCCCCGGCCGACGCCTGCAGCCCGATGACCGGGGGTTCGGTCGAGGACGAATTCTCGGCGTTGCCCGACAACGCCGCCGAGGCGGGCCTTGGTTGGTCGGCCTGGCCCATCGTGCGGCGGGAGTCGGTCGAGGTGGCGCCGGGCCGCAGTGTGAGCGCCGTGGTGTGGGGGAGCGCGCCGCCGGAACTGGTGCTGCTCCACGGCGGCGGCCAGAACGCCCACACCTGGGACACCGTCGCCCTGGCGATCGACCGACCGTTGATCGCGCTCGACCTGCCGGGCCATGGCCACTCCGGATGGCGGGAAGACCACAACTACACGCCCGCCGCCATGGCCACCGACGTTGCGGTGGCCCTCCGGCACCTGGCTCCGGGCGGCCAGGTAGTGGTCGGGATGTCCCTCGGCGGCCTTGCCGCGTTGTGCTTGACGGCCGGCAATCCCGACCTGGTGGCGCGTCTGGCCCTTGTCGACATCACCCCGGGCACCGACGCGGCCAAAGCAGAGCCGATTCTGGCCTTCCTTTCAGGTCCGGAGCGCTTCGGCAGTTTCGAGGAGATCCTCGACCGGACCATCGCGTTCAACCCGACCCGATCGGTGTCGTCACTGCGGCGGGGCGTGCGTCACAACGCCCGCGAACTCGCCGACGGATCCTGGTCGTGGCGGTGGGATCCGTCGGCCCGTTGGCGCCCGGGAGGCGCTATGCCGGCTGCGGCGGGCGCGAGCGGGGGGCCGGGGCCGGGCGGCGGTGCCGCGCCTGCGGCGGGCGGGGTGCCGGGGCGTGG
>JAUTXM010000066.1 GCA_030838025.1 Acidimicrobiaceae bacterium | reverse complement strand
CCGCGGCGGCGCCGGCACCGGCGCCGAACGGGCTGGCACCACCGAAGAAGGCGTCGAAGAGGTCGCCCAGGCCGGTCGCCCCGAATCCCGCGAAGGGATCGCCCGGAGCGGCGCCGCCGGCCCCGGTCCCCCGGAGCGCCTCGGGTCCGCCCCGGTCGTAGCGGCGGCGGCGCTCCGGGTCCCGGAGCGTCTCGTAGGCGAGGGTGACGGCCTTGAAGCGTTCTTCGGCCGTCGGGTCGTCGGGATTGGCGTCAGGATGCAGCTCGCGCGCCAACTTGCGGTAGGCCTTCTTGATCTCGTCCTCGTTGGCCTGCTGGCCCACGCCGAGGAGCGCGTAGAAGTCTTCGGTAACGGCCATTCTCCCCTAATCCTACGTGGCGGGCGCCCCCAACCCTGCGCTTAGCCCCCGGTGAGTGCTTTGCCGAGCCGCTGGCTGACGACCGCCACCGCGGCCAGCGCCTGCTCGTAATGCATGCGCGTCGGGCCGAGCACGCCGACCGTTCCGGCCGGTTCGCCCTCGACGGTGTACGGCGCCAAGACGACCGAACAATCGGACAGCGGGATGACGCCGTGATCGGTGACGATGGCAACCGACAGCCCCCGGTTGAGCACGTCCTGCAGCAGGCTGACCAACACGAACTGCTGCTCCAAGATGGTGAGGACCTGGCGGATGGTGCCGATGGCGTCGAATGCCGACGCCATCCGCGCTGTGCCGCCGACAAACACCGAGTCCAGGTCATGGACGTGGCCGGGGCCGCCGTGCAGGCTGGTCATGACCATGTGCGTCAGGCTGTCGACGACGGGATCGCCGGTGGCGGGCACAGGAACGACGGCGCCCGCCGCGAAGGCGGTGCCGATCAAGAAGCGCGACAGGTGGGCGGTCACCGCCGCCAGTTCGGTGTCGGCGACCTCGTCGGACAACTCGAAGGACCGCTTCTCGACCCCGGCGTTGGACAGCACGACCACCAGCAGGGCGCTGCGGGGGCCGCGGGCGAGGAGCTGGATCGACAAGATCGACGCCACTTCGTGCGACGGGGCGACCACGACGGCGGCGCAGTCCGTGAGGTTGGAGAGCAGCCGGCTGGTGTCGTGGAGCATCGTTTCCAGCTCGCCATGGGCGTTGGCGAAGAATTCCCGGACCTGCTGGCTCTGGGTGGGACCCAACGATCCGGGCCGCGAAAGGGAGTCGACGAAGAACCGATAGCCCTTGTCGGTCGGGATGCGCCCGGCCGAGGTGTAGGGCTGGACGAGGAAGCCCTCGCGTTCGAGGACGCCCATCTCGTTTCGGACCGTGGCCGACGAGACCGCCAGCTCGGGAACCCGCGCCACCGTCGCCGAGCCGACCGGCTGCGCCGTCTCGATGTACTCCTCTACCACCACACGGAGGATCGCGGCCTTGCGGGCATCAAGCATCGGTAGCGGCCAAGGATACCGAGCCCGGGACGCCGACAACGGCAATCGCTACCCGCGGTCGACGAATATCCCCCGGCCACGGCCCCATTGCCTCCGGGCGAGGCCTTTTCCCCGATGGCTTCTACGAGTCGCCGTTGCTGCCGACGTAGCCTTCGCGCTCGAGGTGGAGGATGATTTGCTGGGCCGCCTCTTCGGCGCTGACGGCGGTGGTGTCGATGACCACGTCGGCGTTGGTGGGCGCTTCGTAGGGGTCGGAGATGCCGGTGAACTCCTTGATGATGCCCGCCCGGGCCTTGGCGTAGAGGCCTTTGCGGTCCCGGGTTTCGCAGGTCTCGAGGGGGGTGTCGACATGGACCAGGATGAAGCCGCCCTCGGGGGCCACCATCGAGCGGACTTCTTGGCGGACCGATTCGTAGGGAGCGATGGGGGCGCAGATGGCGATACCGCCGTTCTTGGTGATCTCCGAGGCCACGTAGCCGATACGGCGGATGTTGATGTCGCGGTGTTCCTTGGAGAAGCCCAGCTCCGACGACAGGTGTTTGCGGACCATGTCGCCGTCCAAGATGGTCACCGGGCGCCCCCCGACCTCCAAGAACTTGGTCAGCAGCACGTTGGCGATGGTCGACTTGCCTGACCCTGACAGGCCGGTGAAGAACACCGTGAACCCCTGCTGGTGCCGGGGCGGGTAGCTGCGGCGCAGCTCGGCGGCCACGTCGGGATAGGTGAACCAGGTGGGGATCTCCCGGCCCTCGTTGAGCCGGCGGCGCAGGTCGGTGCCCGAGATGTTGAGCACGTGGGCCCCGAAGGCCACCTCGTCCTCGGGCTGGTACTGGTCCAAGTCGGCCACGTACACCATCATCTGGAACGGCACCATGGCCACCCCCAGCTCGCCTTCATGGGCGGCCAGCAACTCCTGGGCGTCGTAGGGGCCGTAGAACGGCTTGCCGTTGCCGTCGTTGCCCGGCCCGGCGTGATCACGCCCCACGATCAGATGGGTGCACCCGTAGTTCTTGCGGATGATGGCGTGCCACACCGCCTCCCGGGGCCCGCCCATCCGCATGGCCAACGGCAGCAACGACAGCTGGGCGGTGTGCATCGGGTAACTGTTGAGCACCGCCTGGTAGCACCGCACCCGGGTGTAATGATCCACGTCGCCCGGCTTGGTCATCCCCACACTGGGATGGATCAGCAGATTGGCCTCCAACTCCGCCGCCGCCCGCCGGGTCAGCTCCACATGGGCCCGGTGCATGGGGTTGCGGGTCTGGAACGCCACCACCTGGCGCCACCCCAACCGGGTGAACTCGGCCCGCAGCTCCGCCGGCGTCAACCGCAGATCCTTGAAGTCGTAATGGGCCGGGGGCTGCACCGCCTCCACCGTCCCCGCCACGTACACCGGATGAGACCGGCTCAAGACGTGCGCCACCCCCGGGTGCGTCACATCCCCGGTGCCGTACACCGCCTCCACCTCGGCCTGGCGGTCGGGCTGCCACACCTCCGACACGTTCACCGCCGCCAACATCACACCCTCGCCGTCGCGCAACGCCATGGTCGTCCCCGCCCCCACCCCATGAGCGGCCACGAACTCCTCCGGCACGTCCAACGTCACCGGGATCGACCACAACGTCCCGTCGGCCAGGCGCATCGACTCGCACACCGACTCGTAGTCGACCCGACCCATGAACCCGGTGAGCGGCGAGAAGCCGCCGTTGGCGAGGAGTTCCAGGTCGCACTGCTGGCGGGGCGTCAAATCCCACGACGGCCAATCGCGAGACGCCGCCTTCAACTCGCTGACACGATCGGCAGACACGTACAAGTCGATGAGTGTGCCGCCATGGGCGGCAACCAGATGATCGGTCACGATTGGCGAGTGTACTGGTCAGGTTTCCGGGCGGAAATACGGGCGGCGGCCGTCACTCCTCGAGACGGAGGGCTTGGATGAACGCCTCCTGGGGAACCTCCACCCGGCCGATGTTCTTCATCCGCTTCTTGCCCTCTTTCTGCTTCTCCAGCAGCTTGCGCTTGCGGGTGATGTCGCCGCCGTAGCACTTGGCCAGGACGTCCTTGCGCTTGGCCTTGACCGTTTCCCGGGCCACGACCTTCCCCCCGACCGCCGCCTGGATGGGCACGTCGAACATCTGGCGGGGTATCAACTGACGCAACTTCTCGGTCATTCGGCGCCCGTACTCCGCCGCCTCCTTGCGGTACACGATGGCCGAGAAGGCATCGACGGGGATGCCGTTCAACATGATGTCGATCTTGGCCAGGTCGCTGCGTTCGTAACCCGCGGTCTCGTAATCAAGGCTGGCGTAGCCCTTGGTCCGGCTCTTCAAGGCGTCGAAGAAGTCCACGACCACCTCGGCCAGCGGGATGCGGTAGACGAGCTCCAGCCGTTCGGGCGACAGGTACTCGATGCGCGTCTGCTCCCCGCGGCGGCTCTGGGCCAGCTCCATGATCGAGCCGGTGTACTCGGCCGGCAGGATGATGGTCACGTTGAGGAATGGCTCCTCGACGTAGTCGATCTGATTGGACGGCGGCATGGCGGCGGGGTTGTCGACCTCGATGACGCGTCCGTCGGTGAGATGGGCCAGGTACTCGACGCTCGGGGCCGTGGCGATCAGTTCCAGGTCGAACTCGCGCTCCAGGCGCTCGCGCACGATCTCCATGTGGAGCAGGCCGAGGAACCCGCACCGGAACCCGAAGCCGAGCGCCCCGGAGGTCTCGGGCTCGTAGGTGACGCTGGCGTCGTTGAGCTTCAACTTCTCGAGCGCGTCGCGCAGGTTGGAGAAATCGTCGCCGTCGACCGGGAACAGCCCGCAAAAGACCATGGGTTTGGGGTCGCGGTAGCCGTGGAGTGGTTCCTTGGCGGGGCGCGACGCCTCGGTCACGGTCTCGCCACTGCGGGCCTCGGCGACGTCCTTGATCCCCGCGATCAGGTACCCCACCTCACCGGCCTGCAGCGTCGCGGTCGGCGTGGGCGCCGGCAGGCGGACGCCGATCTCCTCCATGTCATGGGTGGCCTTGGCCTGCATGAAGCGGAGGCGGGCCCCGGCGTGGAGGGTCCCGTTGACGATGCGCACGGCACTGACCACGCCCCGGTACTGGTCGTAGTACGAGTCGAAGATCAGCCCTTCCAAGGGCGCGTCGGGGTCGCCCTTGGGGGCGGGAATCCGCTGGCACACCGCGTCCAGGAGGGCCGCGACACCCTCGCCGGTCTTGGCTGACAGGCGCAGGATCTCCTCGGCCGGGATGCCGAGCAGGTTCTCGATCTCGCCCGCGTAGCGCTCGGGGTCGGCGGCGGGAAGGTCGATCTTGTTGAGGGCGGCGACGATCTCGAGGTTGTTCTCCAGGGCCAGGTAGCAGTTGGCGAGCGTCTGGGCCTCGATCCCCTGGGCGGCGTCGACGAGCAGCACCACACCCTCGCACGCCGCCAGGCTGCGGCTGACCTCGTAGCCGAAGTCGACGTGGCCCGGCGTGTCGATCAGGTGGATGGTGTAGGCGTTCCAGTTGACCCGCACGTTCTGGGCCTTGATGGTGATACCGCGCTCGCGTTCGATGTCCATCGAGTCGAGGTACTGCTCGCGCATGTCGCGGGGGTCGACGGCGCCGGTCAGCTCCAGGATCCGGTCCGAGAGCGTGGACTTGCCGTGGTCGACGTGGGCCACAATGGCCAGGTTGCGGATGCGCGATTGGTCAGTCACGGACGTTCACGGGCGTTCACGGGCGTTCACGGGCGTTCACGGGCGGCGCGGGTGAGAGTATCGGGTCCCTCCTGCTACCCTGACCGGGTTCCCCCTGTACGTGGAGTCGTCTAAACCGTGGCCAATATCAAGAGCCAGATCAAGCGCAATCGGCAGAACGAGAAGCGCCGCCTGCGCAACAAGTCCGCCAAGTCGGAGATGAAGACCCGCATCAAGCGCGCCATCACCAGCGCCGAGGTCGATGCCACGACCGAGGACACCGTCGATAGCCTCCGACTGGCCGTCAAACGACTGGACAAGGCGGCTTCGCAGGGCATCATCCACAAGAACCAGGCGGCCAACCGCAAGTCGTCCCTTATGCGCCGGGTTGGCGCATTGCAGACCGCATCGACGGAAGACGAAGCCTAAATTTCCGCTTAACCAAGCACGACTAGCGCCGACACAGGTGCATGCAGGTCCTTGCTTTGGCGGCGTCGTGGTTGCTATTGTTAAACCCCTTTTCAGCCGCGACCAAGGGCACGCCCGGTCTGACCATCACGGCGTCGGGGTCCACCTCGATTGGGCTGCAGATCTTTGCCAACTCCAATCTTTCGGGCGGGTCGGGGCCCAGTGGAACGATTTCGTTTCGGCTGTACGGCCCTGGTGACACCGGCTGCTCGACCGCAATCTTCACCTCGACGGTGGCGGTGTCGGGGACGTCGATGAACTCCGCCCGGTATACGACGGCGTCGGCCGGCACCTACCACTGGACGTCCACCTACAACGGCGACGCCAACAACAATGCGGTCGGGCCGACGTCGTGTACCGACCCGAATGGGTCGGTCATGGTGCAAGGCGCCAGCACCGTTTTGTCGGTCACTGCCCCCGCCCCTTCCGCAGGGACCATCCACGGGGTCGCCACATTGGCGGGAGGCTTCAATCCCACCGGCACCATCGGTTTCTCGCTGAGCGGCCCAGGTGACACCTTCTGCTCCCAGGCGATCTTCACGGCGAACGTCGCCGTGGCCGGAAACGGCGCCTACACCTCGGCCAGCTACACCCCCACGGCGACGGGCACATACCGCTGGCGGGCCAGCTATTCCGGCGACAGCAACAACCTGGGCGCATCGATGACCTCGTGCCTGGACCAGAACGACTCCGTCGACGTGACGACCGCCAACCAACCGCCAGGCGCGTCCCTGAGTCCCACATCGCTCAGCTTCGCCGCCCAAACCGTGGGCACCGCCAGCGCCGCCCAAACGCTGACCATGACCAACACCGGCGGCGCCAACCTCACCATCTCCACCGTCACCCGGGGCGGCACCACCCCCGGCGACTACACCACCACCAACGACCACTGCACCGGCGCCACCATCACCCCCGGCGCCAACTGCACCGTC
>JAUTXM010000009.1 GCA_030838025.1 Acidimicrobiaceae bacterium | reverse complement strand
GCGGCACCTACTTCCCCAAGGCGGTGTTCCTGGACCTGATGACCCAGGTCTCGGCGGCGTGGCGGGACCGGCGTCCCGACATTGAGCGCGATGCCGACCGCCTGGCCGACGCCGTGCGCTCCGGTATCCGGGTGACCGGGATCACCAAGCTCGACCCGAGCGCCCCCTCCCCCCTTTCCCCAAGCCTCGTGAGCGGCGGCGTGGACGCGCTGCGCAGCGCCTTCGACCACGAGTGGGGCGGGTTCGGCCGGGCGCCCAAGTTCCCCCAGGCGTCGATGGTCGAGCTGGCGCTGCGGGGCGGGGCCAACGACGTGGTCACGACCACGCTGGACGCCATGGCGTCGGGGGGCATCTACGACCACGTGGGCGGCGGTTTCGCCCGCTACGCGGTCGAGCGGCGGTGGCTGGTGCCCCACTTCGAGAAGATGCTGTACGACAACGCCCAGCTGATCGGGCTCTACACCCACGGCTGGCAGGTCACCGGCGCCGATCGCTACCGGCAGGTCGTCGAGGAGACGGTGGCGTACCTGCTGCGCCCGCCGATGCGCTCGCCCGCCGGAGGCATCCACTCGGCCGAGGACGCCGACAGCGAGGGGGTCGAGGGCAAGTTCTACGTGTGGTCGAGGGAGGAGGTGTCGGCGGTGGGCGGCCCGGCCGCAGTGGACTGGTACGGCGTGACGGCCGAGGGCAACTGGGAGGGCCACAACATCCTCTGGCGGCCCGAGCGCGGCGACCTTCTGCGGCCGCCCGAGGTCGAGCAGGCGCGGCGGAAGCTGTTCGAGGCCCGGGAGCTGCGGGTTCGGCCGGGCCTGGACGACAAGGTGGTCACGGAGTGGAACGCCATGGCGGTGGCGGCGCTGGCCGAAGCGGGGGCGGCCATGGAGCGCACCGACTGGCTGGCGGCCGGAGCCGACGTTGCCGAGTTCCTCCTCACGTCGCTGCGACGTCCCGACGGGCGCTGGTTGCGGGCCTGGCAAGGGGGACGGGCGGGCCGTCATCTGGCCTACGCCATCGACTACGCCTGGCTGATCCACGCGTTCACCCGGCTGGCCGAGGCCACCGGACAGGCCCGTTGGCTGGCCGAGGCCCGGGGGGCGGCAGACGACCTGGTGCGGCTGTTCTGGGACGAGCAGGAGGGCGGTTTCTTCACCACCGGTGCCGACGCCGAGAAGCTGATCGTGCGGTCCAAGGACACCTATGACGGGGCCACGCCGGCGGCCAACTCGGTGGCCGCGGTTGGCCTGCTGCGGCTGTCCGCCTTGACGGGAGTGGAGAGCTACGGCGCGGCCGCGACGGCGGTCGTCAACGGCATGGGCCCGCTGCTGGCCCGCCATCCCACCGCCTTCACCAACTTCTTGGCTGCGGTGGACCTGGTCGTCTCGGGTGTGACCGAGGTGGCGGTCACCGGTGACCGGCGGGACCTGGTGGCCGCGGTCGCCAACCGCTACCTCCCCAACGCGGTACTGGCCTGGGGCGAGCCCTATCCGTCGCCACTGTGGGAGGGGCGGACCACGTCGGAGACGGCCGGCAAGGCGTTCGTGTGCCGGAACTACACCTGCGGGGCGCCAGTCGACGACGTCGACAGCCTGTTGGAGCAGCTGGCCGGGATCACCTGAACGCGGGTATCCACCAGCGAGAACGCCAGAGCGGCCAAGATAAAGCCCCGTGCAATCGACGTCCGCCCGGTCCATGTTCCTCCCGATCGCGCCGGAGGCTGAGGCTCTTCCCCGCCGCAGCAACGAGCCCGGCTCGGAACTCGAACTGTTGGTCCTGGTCGCCGACATCGATCACTGCGCCGGGATCGATTTGATGTCGGGGGCGCTCGTTCGGGCGTGGAGCCCGGCGCCCATCGATCCCGACTTGCGGCCCTATGACGTCGTGGGCGGCACGTTGGATGACATGGTCGACCTGTTGCCCGACCCGTCGCAGCCCGAGGCGGTGCCTTTGATCGAACCGCCCCGGCGAATCGGGCGGATCGTGGGGCGCCGGGCCGAACGCTACCTCCGGGCCTTGATCCATCCCCCGGGACAGCCGCTGCTGGCGATGCACGGCCCCGCCGTTCCGTTCTGGCAGCGCACGGCTGACTACCCGTCCATTGCGGTGGTGGAGCCCGAGGGCCCGGCCGTGATCCGGTTGCGCGGCGGGGCGTCGAGTTGCCTGTTCCGCTGGCGCGGTGTCCCGATCGAGTTGCCGTGCGTCGACCGGCGGCTCAACGATGCCTTGGCGGCAGCGGGGCGAACCCGTCTCGACTCAGGCAAGGGTGAGCGTTTGTTGGTCGCCCTGGCACCGCCCGTCGACGGCCACTGTCACAAGGTGGTCGCGGGGCTCATCCCCCGCCCCTGAGCACGGCGGCCCAGCGGGCGGCGACGCCTGGGCGGGTCGCCCTGGGCGGCGGAGTCATTGTTGCCACAAACCGATGAAATAGCTACGTCGAGTGGCAACAATGCCGCCGGTACCGAAGGATCAGGGGCCGTAGCGTGAGGCCAGGTCTTCGGCCATGCCCCACCCGAATGCGATGAGGACGTCGCCTCGGCTGCGGTCGACGGGGGCGAAGAACTCCGCCACCTCCTCGGGCACCACGTCGTCACTCACGGGGCTGTAGTCGAACACCCCGACGGGGTTGGCGTCGCCCTCGACTACGAAGCTGCGGTCGTTGATGCGGCCCTCGGCACCGAAACGCTTGGCCAGGCGGCGGCTCCACGCCCGTTCCTCACCGCTGGCCTTGTGGGCCGGGCGGGGGCAGATGTCCTCCAGCCCTTCGAAGGCCACGAACGCCCCGGGCTCGATGAAGCGGGTACCGATCAGCACATCCTCGTCAGGAAAGGCGAGGACAGCCCGACGGAACTGGTCCGCAGTCACCGCCCGGAGCACATCCTCGCGTTTGGCGGTGCGCTTGATCGAAGCCAAGCCCCACAGCAGGCAGGGGGTCCCGCCGATTCGCTCGAGGGTGCAGAAGGAGAAGCCGACGAGCTTGCCTCCTTCGTAGCCCTGCGTGATCAGTACCCATACATCGCGCTGCTTGGACAGCAGGCCGATGTCGAAGCCGGCTGGTCCGTCGAGGCAGATGTCCGCCATCTCGGCCAGCTCGGTATCACTGAGGGCTGTGCAGTCCTTGGTTCCGACGTCTATCGCCATTTCCCTACAGCTCGTCTCCTCCGCGTGGGTTGACACTTAAGTTTACGCGGTTTCGGGGCCTTTTTTCCAAAGGCGCCCGCCGCACCCACCCAGAGCCCACCCGGATCACACCCGGATCAGACCGAGATCACGCCCCGGCGCCGCTGGTCAGCAGGCATCCGGCCCCGAGCAGGACCCGCAATTCGGCCAGCAGGCCGGCGCGGGCGTTGACGTTGAACTCCGCCGCCAGGCGGATGATCTTGCTGCCCACGTGCAGGAAGACCGGCGCCTCACCCCGATGGTCGACCAGCAATTGCTTCAGGCGCAGCACCCGATCGTCGGAGAGGGCATGCAGCGGAAGCACGAGGTGGAGCGGCTCGGATTCGTCGACGACCAGCTCCGGTCGCTTCAAATCCATGCAGATCAACTTTGGTTCGTCCTCCCGCAGGTCGAGCCGGCCCCGAACGCACACCACGGCATCGTCGGACAACAAATAGCCGATGTCGCCCATGGTGCGGGGGAAGACCCACACGTCGACCGTCGCTTCGAGGTCCTCGAGGGTGAACGTCGCCATGAGTTCGCCCCGCTTGGTGTACTTGCGGTTGAGCCCGGTGATGACCCCACCGACCCAGCGGAGGTCCCCCTCGGGCAGCTCCCGCACCTCGCGGACGGTCACGTCGACGTGTCGGCGCAGCGCCGTCTCCACCCCGATCAACGGGTGGTCGCTCACGTACAGGCCCAGCATCTCCTTCTCGAACACCAACCGTTGGCGCTTGTCGAACTCGGTGTCGGGAATGGGCACCCGCGTGTCGTCGTACCCCGCGGCGCCGTCGGACCCCGGCGACGAGCCCCCGAAGACGTCGCCGAAGAGGCTCATCACGCCCTGCTCACGCTCGCGGCGGCGCGCCAGCGTCCGCTCGACGATCTGCTCCGCGACCAGGCACAGGCCCTGGCGAGGATGGCCGAGCGAATCGAAGGCCCCGGCCTTGATGAGCGACTCGATGGTGCGCTTGTTGAGCACCACCTGGTCGACTCGCTCGGCGAAGTCGTAGAAGTCCCGGAACGCTCCCCCCTCGGTCCGGGCCACGATGATCCGCTCGACCAGGCCCTCGCCGACATTGCGGATGGCGGCCAGCCCGAACGGGATCGCCCCCGACCCCCGGGAGCCACCGCCGCGCACGGCGGTGAACTCGGCCACCGACAGATTGACGTCGGGGACCAGCACCTCGACGCCCCGGGAACGGCACTCGGACAGGTAGACGGCAGTCTTGTCCTTGTCGTCCTTGACACTCGTGAGCAGCGCCGCCAGGTACTCGACGGGGTGGTTGGCCTTGAGCCACGCCGTCTGGTAGCTGACCAGCCCGTAGCCGTAGCTGTGACTCTTGTTGAAGGCGTAGTCCGCAAAGGGCTCGATGACGTCGAACAGCGCCGACCCCAACTCCCGCCCGTACCCGGTCGCCTCGCACCCGGCCACGAATTTTTCCCGCTCCAGGGCCATGATGACCCGGTTCTTCTTGCCCGCGGCCTTGCGCAGGTTGTCGGCCTCTTCCAGCGAGTACCCGGCGAAGCGCTGGGCCACGCGCATCATCGACTCCTGGTAGATCATCAGCCCCTGCGTCTCGGCCAGGACCTCGGCCATGTCCGGGTGCAGGTAGGTGATGGGCTTGCGGCCGTTCTTGCGGTCGGCGTAGTCGTAGTGCATGTTGGCGGCCATCGGGCCGGGCCGGTACAAGGCGATGAGGGCGCAGATGTCGTCGAAGCTGGTGGGGGCCAGGGCCCGCGTGAGCGCCCGCATGGGCGAACCCTCCAGCTGGAACACCCCGATCGAGTCCGCCCGGCGCAGCATCTCGAACACCGCCGGGTCGTCGAGGTCGACACGGTCGATATCGGGCCGGGCCCCGGTGTTGGTCTCGATCAGGTCCAGGGCCCGCTCCATGACCGAGAGGTTGCGCAGCCCGAGGAAGTCCATCTTGAGCAGGCCCAGCTCCTCGACACCGTGCATCTCGTACTGGGTGACGATCGGCGAGTCCTCGG
>JAUTXM010000443.1 GCA_030838025.1 Acidimicrobiaceae bacterium | reverse complement strand
CGCATGGTCACCGAGATGTACCGGGCCCGCGGGTTCGAGTATCCGGGCACGCCGGGCTCGGCGCCCCCGTTGCTGGCCCAGCACGACTGGGTTCATGTCGTGGCCGATTTCGGGACGACGGTGGAGTCGGAGATCGAGGTTTTCGGCTTCATCGCCGAGGCCAATGACAACATGCACGCTTTCTCGCTCTTGGCCATGGTGATTTCGCTCTTCGAGACGGGCTACCTCCGGGCCGGAGCGGGCCTGTTCCAGGCCAGTGAGGGTCACATTTCTCACGACCCGCGTGTCCTGGTGCGCCTCGCCGACGCCATGTACCGGGGAGGGCTGGCGCACGACGGCCGCAGCGGATCGGAATCGGTCGATTTCTTGCGGGTGGACTGGTTCGAACTCGCCGACCGGCCGATCGAAGAGATCCGCGAGATATTCGGCGTCGTACCCAAATCGTCCGAAGCCCGCGACGCGGCGTCGATGAATGCCTGGGAGCGTGGCGGCATCAGCCCCTACCAGATGGCGCAAGGCCAGGCAATGGCGGCCCGCCTCGGCGTGCCCTACGACAGCTTCGGTGCCAGCGTCGAGCCGCCGGCGCCATAACGCCGAATTGACGTTTCGGCGCCTCGAACAACATATGGTCGGGGAAAAGGGTGGCCGCCGACCAGGTCACGTCCCTGGTGACCATTGGCCCCGCAGTCGGCGAACCATGAATCTCGGCCCGGCAATTGAGTAATCGGACAGCTGGCTTTTACTCCGGCTGACGAATAGATCGACGGAATCCGACTTGGTGGTTCCGGCGATAAAGATGAAACTATCCGATGTGTCGCGATATTGCGCCACGGCCGCCGTGCCGACCGCGTCGCGAACCGGGCGTCGGGCCCCGCGTTTGACCGGTCCACGAAATGGGCATGGGCAGAACGCCCATGGCGATACAGACGAGCATCGAGGAAACCGAGACGATCGCGCCGTCGTGGCCATGGACGCGTCCCTTGGGCCTCGTCTTCCCTGATCTCCCGCACGACATCGCCGATCTGACCGAGATCTTTCCTGTCGTGGCGGACAGCCTGAGGTTGCCGCGACCCGGTGGTGGGCGGACCTGGGAACGCTTCGTTGCCTTGGCCGAGGCTTCCGCGGTCGATCTGTCGCTCGGGCGCCTCGTCGAAGGCCACACCGACGCGGTGGCGATTCTGGCCGAGGCTGGGCGAATGCCGCCGGTCGGGGCCGTCATGGGCGTCTGGGCCGCCCGGGGGCCGGGCGCGGATCTGGTGGCCCATGCCGATCCGGGCGGGGGGTTTCGGCTGCAGGGCCGCAAGCCGTGGGCGTCTGGGGCCCATCTCCTCACTCACGCCCTCGTGACCGCGGCCACGCCCGACGGTGACTGCCTCTTCGAGGTCCCCCTGCGTGGTGGCAGCGTGGCGGCCGTTCCCGGGACGTGGCCCGCCGTGGGGATGGCCATGTCCGACAGCGCCGATGTGACCGTTGACATCGTGCTCGGTGCCGACGCCCTGATCGGCCCTCCGGGGTGGTACGTCGATCGCCCCGGCTTCTGGTTCGGCTCGGTGGGCGTCGCAGCGTGCTGGCTCGGAGGCGCCGTCGGGCTGGTCCGGGCGCTGCAAGCCGACCTGGCGCGGCGCCGGCCGGACCCGCATCAGCTGGCCCACCTGGGCGCCGCGGGCGCCCGCTGTTCTTCCATGGCCCGCGACGTGGCCTGGGGGGCGGCCCGTATCGACGCCACGCCATCGGATCCGATTCGGGCGATCCGCTCGGTCGCCCTCGAGGTCCGCCACCTCGTCGAGAACGGGTGCCTCGAAGTGCTGACCCATGTCGGTCGGGCGGGAGGGGCGGCCCCGCTGTGCCACGATCCGGCGCAGGCACGCCGCGCCGCCGACCTGCCGGTGTACATCCGCCAATACCACGCCGAGCGCGATGACGAGACGCTGGGCGGGTACCTGATGACGGGTTGGAGCGAGCCATGACGAGCGCCGAGCAGGCACCCCGCCTCGACCAGGCCGGCACGCCCGAGACGGCGTGGACCGATTGGCATCTGGAGCATCTGCCGCAACTGGTGCTCGGCGACCACCGCCGGGCCGTGTTCGTCGCCCCTCACCCCGACGACGAGGTGCTGGCGTCTGGGGGCTTGCTGCAGCGGTTGTCCGGCAACGGGACCGTGGTGACGCTGGTCAGCGTCACCGACGGCGAGGCGTCGCACCCCCGGTCGCCCTCCGTGACTCCGCTGGCCTTGGCCGACCGCCGGGCCCGGGAGCTGCAACAAGCACTCGAGTTCCTCGGCCTGCGTTCGGTCGACGTCGTGCGCCTGGCCCTACCCGACGGCGGGGTTCACAGCCACGGCGATGAGCTCGTTGCCTGCCTGCGGGGGCTACTCGGGCCAGACGTATTGTGCGTTGCCCCCTGGCAACGCGACGGCCATCCCGATCATGACGCGACGGGCGCAGCGGCGGCCACGGCGTGCGCCGCCACTGGGGCACCTTTTCTCAAATCCTTGGTGTGGACCTGGCACTGGGCAGTTCCGAGCGATCCGAGAGTGCCATGGTTCCGTGCCCGCTGCCTGCCGTTGGCCCGCATCGAGCTGACCAGGAAACGGTGGGCCATAAGGGCATTCCGGTCCCAGACCTTGCCGCTGAGCAGTCGACCGGGCGACGAGGCGATCCTCCCGCCGGACATCCTGGTTCGCTTTGATCGGCCGCACGAGGTGTTCCTGACGTGAGCAGCATTCCCATCGAACATTTCGAGCAGCGGTATGCCGCCGACGCTGACCCGTGGGGTTTCTCGTCACGGTGGTACGAAGCTCGAAAATACGCACTCACGCTGGCGGCGCTGCCGCATCGCCACTATCGGCGGGGATTCGAGCCCGGGTGCTCGATCGGCGTCTTGACGGCCGACCTGGCCACTCGATGTGACTACCTGCTGGCCGCCGACGGGGTCGACGCGGCGCTCGACCAGGCCCGCCGCCGGGTGGCCGG
>JAUTXM010000190.1 GCA_030838025.1 Acidimicrobiaceae bacterium | reverse complement strand
CATCGATAGCCAGGGCCACCGAATCGCGCAATCCCCGTGGACCCGAGCCAACGGGGACGTGGCTGCCAGCCACGAGCTGGCCCGCATCGCCGGCCAGCCGGTCAAGGTGTTCGTTCCGGGCCGGCGTCTGAACGCCTTCGACCTGATGGCCTCCTACGGCGCCCACAACAAGACGGTCGTCCCCAACCGGATCCTGGAACCGGCGGACGAAGACGCGCTGCTACCCCTGACCGCCCGGCACACCTACCTGGTCAACGGGAGCAAGTCGACCAACCAGCAGTTGCACGACATGCTGTCCCAACTCTCGGACAACTTGTCGGCCGCCAACCTGTCGGGGGCCCCGCTGGCGGACCTGGTGTGAGGACCGGTCCGGTCCTCCTGGTCGGCGGGGGCGCCTTTGCCGCCGGTGTCGCCGGTGTCGCGGTTGGTCATCTCCTTCCGGCCGTCACGACGTGGCGGGGACTGCGATGCTGGGCCACGCCCTCGCTCGCCGGCGTCGGCCGAGCCGACCATGTGGCCCTCACCTTCGACGACGGCCCCGATCCGGTGTCGACCCCGCCCATCTTGGACCAGCTGGAGCTCCTGGGCTGGCGAGCCACCTTCTTCCTGCTCGGCCCCATGGTCCGACGGGCCCCGTCGTTGGCCGCCGAGCTGACGGCGCGGGGCCACGAGGTCGGCGTGCACGGCGACGAGCACCGAAGCCATCTCCATCGCACGCCCGGAGCGATCCGCGACGACGTCGCCCGGGCGTATGACAGCATCGCCGAGGCGACGGGCGTGGCCCCGGTCTGGTTTCGTCCTCCCTACGGGGCGCTCTCGGCGGGGAGCCTGACGGCGGCCCGCCATCTGGGACTGCGACCGGTCCTGTGGACGACCTGGGGGCGCGACTGGCGGGCCGAGGCGACCCCGTCGACGGTCGTCGCCGATATCGCGGGCGGGCTCCGGCCTGGCGCCACGGTGCTCCTGCACGACTCCGATTGCACCTCGGCCCCGGACAGCTGGCGGGCCACCGTGGGCGCCTTGGCGCCCATGGCCGAGCTGTTCGCGGGGCGGGGCCTCGCCGTTGGCCCGCTGGCCGAGCACGGCGTTCGCGCCGCCTGAGCCGATCGCGAGGAGATTCCCCCCGAGCGGCGGCTCGAACACCGCCAGGACGAGCGGGCCCTGCTGACCACGCCTCAGGTACGGGGTTCCTAACGCACGGCCGCGATGTGCTGCACCATCGCCGGCTCGGGCCGATGGACCAGGACCTGCTCATGGGCCCGCACCGTCAGCTCACCGGCGACCGCGTCCAAGAGCTCCCCCGGCCGGAGGAGGTACTCGGGGCGGTGGGGCGGCCCGAAGCGCTGCTGGCCCTCGCTGAAGGTCTCATACAGCAGGGCACCGCCGGGACCCACGGCCGCGACGAGCGCCGGCAGGAGCGGCCGGTGGAGGTAGTTGGTACAGATCACGCCCGCGAACTGCCGACCGGCCAGGGAAAAGGGCCGGCCGTCCTCCAGATCGGCCGCCACTGCCTCCAACGCCGGATCGCCCAGGAGGTCGGCGATGCCCGAAAGGTCCCGGTCAACGGCGACCACCGCCCTGCCCTGCGCGAGAAAGAACCGGGCGTGGCGACCGCGGCCGCAGGCCACGTCGAGGATGGGACCGGCCGGGATGAGGGGAGCGAACCGGGTGACCCAGGGCGACGGATCCCCGGACCGATGCGGCGGGGTGTTCAGTGGCGCTCGGCGTCGGCGACCGGCAGCCGATCCGGGGGCAGGACCGGAGCGCCCACCGAGATGGCGTCGGTGGCCGCCGACGGCACCTCGACCTTGGGGGTGACACCGGTCCTCGGGGGGCGGGCGTCGTCGCTGGCTCGCGCCGGGAGCCACTTGAAGACACCGATGGCGGCCAGCAGGAGCACGAGCGCTCCGACGAGGGAGGCCACGTGGAAGGCGGTGATGAAACTGTGGCGGGCGATCGACCCGATCGTCTCGGAGTACGGGGCACCAAGGGGTGTGCGAGCGGCGCGCAGCGCCCCGCCCACGTCCGACCGGATCGCGTCGACCACTGCGGATGGGAGGTGATGGGCCCGGGCGTCGGCCGCGATCGTCCCCCGGTACTTGGACGCGAGAATCGAGCCCAGCACGGCCACACCGATGGCGCCGCCCGTCTGGCGGGTGGTGTCGTTCATGGCCGAGCCGACGCCTGCCTTCTCGCGGGGTAGCGAACCCATGATGGAGTCCGTTGCCGGCGCCATGACGTTGCCCATGCCCACCGCCATCACGACAGTGACGGCGATGATCTGCCACAGCGGCGCACTGGCCGACAAACCCGCGAACGCCGCCAGGGAAATGGCGACGATGAGGAGCCCGAAGCCGACGACCAGCTTGTTTCCGAAGCGCTGGGTCAAGTTGGCCGACGAAAACGCCACGAGCATCAGCACCGCGGCCTGCGGGATGAGCAGGGCGCCCGCCTTGAGCGGGCTGTACCCGTGGACCGATTGGAGGTATTGCGTCAGCAGGAACAGCGACCCGAAGAGCGAGAAGAACGTCAGGGCGACCGCCATGCTGGCCGCCGTGAACCGGGGGTTCTTGAAGAAGCGCATGTCCAGCATGGGGCTCGAATAGCGCAGTTCCCACCACACGAAGCCGCCCAGCACGAGCGCCCCGAACACCAAGCCGGCCACGGTGCTCGTCGATCCCCATCCCCTGGTGGGTGCCTCGATGACCGCCCAAAGGAGTGATGCCAGGCCCACGATCGACAACAGGGCCCCGATGGGATCGAGCCGCGGTGCCGTCGGGTCCTTCGAATCGGGAACGAGGAACCACCCGCCGACGAGCGCCAGGGCCACGATTGGAAGGTTGACGAAGAAGACCGAACCCCAATAGAAGTGGCTGAGCAGGAACCCGCCCGCCACGGGACCGATGCCGATGCCGAGCGCCGCCACCCCGGCCCAGATGCCGATGGCCTTGCCCCGCTCGACGGGATTCGTGAAGACGTTGGTGATGATCGAGAGGGTGGACGGCATGATGAACGCGCCGCCGATGCCCATGAACGCCCGGGTGGCAATGAGCATGGCCGTCGAGCCGGACAGCGCCGACGCCAGCGAGCCCAGTCCGAAGAGGAGGAGGCCCAGCGCCAGTGTCTTGTAGCGGCCAAATCGATCGCCGAGCGAGCCGGCGGTGAGCAGCAGCCCGGCGAAGACGAGGGTGTAGATATCGACGATCCACTGCAGCGAGCTCGTGCTGGCGTGCAACTGGCGGCCGAGCGTGGGCAGGGCGACGTTGAGGATGGTGTTGTCGAGACCGATGACCATCAAGCTCAGGCACAGGACGCCGAGGGTCGCCCACCGGCGCCGGTGCATCAGGTCTCGGTCACTGGCTATCGTCCGCATCAAATCGTCCGCATTAGGTCGGCCTCATTGGGTAGAGCAAACCCTCCTCGTCCGTCGGGCATTCCGCGCCAACATCGTTTCACAGACGTCGTGTGGGCCTCCACGCAATGATGGCGCCATGACGATTGCCCTGCTCCTGGTTGATGCCCAGCGCAACATGCTCGAGGGCGACGCTCCGATCCCAGCCGCAACCGAGCTCAGGCTCACGCTTGCGACCCTGCTGGCACACGCCAGGACCGCGGGGGCGACCGTCGTCCACATCCAGAACGACGGACCGCCGGGATCTCCCGACGAGCCCCATACCGAGGGGTGGGAGCTGGTGTTGGCTCCCGTCCCGGGCGAGATCGTGGTGCGCAAGGAGGTGGGCGACGCCTTCGCCGCCAACCCGGGACTGGCGGAGACCCTGCGCGGCCTCGGGGTCGACCAGGTCATCGTCGCCGGGCTCCAGAGCGAGTTCTGCATCCAGGCGACCAGCCGGGGTGCCCTGAACGCAGGATTCGAGGTGTTCCTCCCCCATGGCGCCCACGGAACCTATGACGACGGCACGTCGGCCGCGGCCGAAGTTTCCAACACCGTCGAGCGGGAGCTGGCGGCCGAGGGCGTCGAGTTGCTGGGCCTGGCCGAGGTCGACTTCGGCTAGTCCGGCCGTTCGGCAAGCAGCTACAGGGCGTTGAGCCAGGCCACGATGGCGTTGACCAGGTTGCTGATGCCGACGACGAGCGGCGGTGGGCCGGGCGGCGTTGCCGCGCCCAGGGAGGCCAGCGAAACGCCTGGGCAGAGGTAGTCGAAATCGAACCCAGTGGTGTACTGGGCCATCACGACGGGACCGCCGCTGAATGATCGCTCGGCAGCACAAAACGACGGGGCTTGGGTCGCGCGCTGGGCGCCCGGAACCCAGTTCGGGACCGACGGGATGCTGGCGCCGCCGGTGATGACCCCCCACTGGTACCGGGTGGAGTAGACCCCGACGCGCACCCCGCGCCCCCGGAAAAAGGCGATCGAGCCCGCGATGACGGCCGTGTTGGCGCCCTGGTCAGAAGACCAGGAGTTGCCGGTCTCGACGTCGAGCCACCACAGGTGGCCCGGTCCGGCGCTCACGCGTGACGTGGCGTAGGCGTAGGCGTCACGGGCCGCACCGAAGCCGTAGTTGTAGGCGTCGCCCACCGCCACCCCGGGGTTGGCGGTGTTCATGTAGAACTCGACCACGCCCGAGGACTGGGCCCACCGGTACTCCGATACCAGGCAGGGATTGGCCGTGTACGGACGACCGTCGTTGACGCCGAGCACGCTGAATGCCGTGGGAGCCGGGTACGCCCGACCGCATTGCGGCCACGAGATATCGGTGCCGATGAGCGCGGCCGCGCGAGCCGGAGTCGGTGCCAGCACCACCCCGATGAGGGCGGCACAAAGCGGTACGACCAGCCTCGCTGTCGAACACTTCCCGAGCCTTCGGTGCATCGGCCCCCTCACGGACGTCACCACGAGGGTAGAGGTCTCACAAGGCCAGTTGGCGCCGCACGATCTTGCCCGTGGTGTTGCGGGGCAGGTCCTCGAGAAAGACCACGTCGCGGGGGACCTTGTAGCCGGCCAGCCGGCCCTTGACGAAGGCCCTCAATTCCTCGCCGGTCACCGAGGCGCCGGGCGCCGCCACCACGCAGGCCCGCAAACGCTGGCCCCACTGCTCGTCGGCCACGCCGACGACACAAGCCTCGGCGACTGCGGGGTGTTCGAGCAGCAACTCCTCGACCTCGGAAGGAAAGATGTTCTCGCCCCCCGAGACGATCATGTCGTCGTCGCGGCCGTCGACGAACAAGAGTCCCTCGTCGTTGAAATGCCCGGTGTCACCAGTGGCCATGAGTCCGTCCACCACGGGCTTGCTCCCCCCGCCGGTGTAGCCCGCGAAGAGGAGGTCATTTCCCACGAATATCCGACCAGGCCGGCCCGGAGGCACCGGATCACCGGCGCCATCGAGCAGCTTGACGACCGTCCCGCGCGGGGCGCGCCCGGCCGTCGCGGGCGCCGCCCGCAGATCGCGGGGCGACGCGACCGAGACCCACGCCACCTCCGTCGAGCCGTACAGGTTGTACAGCACGTCGCCGAAGGAATCCATGAACCGTGTCGCCAGGCCGCCCGGCAGGGCCGATCCGCTGACCACCACGACCCGCAACGACGAGGTGTCGTAGGCGGCCCGGGTCGTCTCGGGCAGGTCCATGATGCGCTGCAGCATGACGGGCACCGCGGCCAGCACGGTCACCCGTTGGTCCTCGATCAGCCGCAGCGTGGCCTCGGGCTCGAAACGAGACCGCACGACCATGGTGCTGCCCAGCAAGCCCGCCAGCGCGAGGTGCGCAAACCCCCAGGCATGGAAGAGCGGCGCCGCCACGTAAGTCACGTCGCCCCGGCGCAACGGCACGGCCGACAGGAGTGAGACCAGCGGCCCGATTCCGCTGGGCCCGGCGCGGTGCGCGCCCTTGGGTGCCCCCGTGGTGCCCGAGGTCAGGATGATCTGGCCACCGGAGCGCCGCGGGCTGGGCGGTCGGCGGCGGGGACCACCCGCCAGGCGGTCGACCTCCTCGGTCACGATGCGGGGCACGGCGGGGCCGAGGCCTTCGGCGGTCGCGAGGAACTCGTCGTCGGCAATGAGCGCCGACGCACCCTCATGTGCAAACACCTGGGCCAGTTGCGGCCCGGCCATGCCCGTGTTCAGCAACAGGGCGTCGGCCCCCAACTTAGCCAGGCCGACCGTCGCGTCGACGAAGCCTCGGTGATTGCGGCACAGCACCCCGACCCGATCGCCGGCCGCCACTCCCCGATCGGCCAACCCGGCCGCCACATTGCTGGTGCGGTCGTCCATCTCGCCATAGGAGACGGTGCCCGACTGGTCGACCAGTGCGGCCCGCCGGCTGGACTGGGCCGCGCCCACGGCGTAGAGCGAGGCGGCGGAGAGCCCGTAGCGCCGGAGGGCCAGACCCATCCCGAGGATCTGGTCGGGCAGGTAGGGCCGCAGCAACCCCGCGTGCGTCAGCACCGAGGCCGACCACGCGGCTCGCTCCCACCGGCCCATCGCTGCCATGTTGATGGGAAACTGGCGCCGTGGCGAATCTGCGGCCGCTCGCTTTGGTCGTCGCCCTGGCGACGGGCTGCACCTCGGGTGGGGCGACGGCGGGTGGGGCGACGGCAGGTGGGGCTCGCATCCGCGTGGCGGCCCAGCCCTTTGCCTTGGCCGAGGTTGCCCGGCGCGTCGGCCTGGACCGGGTCGTGGTGTCGGACGAGGGTACGGTCGTGCTGAACGCGGGCGGCGACCCGGACCCGTGGCTCGACCCCGTGGCGATGGAGGCGGTCACCGACCGGGTGGCGGCGACGTTGTCCGGCGCCGACCCGCCAGGGCGCGAGGCCTACCTGGCGGCGGCCCGGGCCTTTCGGGCGCAACTCGGGGCCCTCGACATCAACTACCGAAGCAGCCTGGCCGACTGCGCCCGCCACGACATCGTGACCGCGGACACGGCCTTCACCCGCATGGCGTCGCGTTACGGCTTCGTCGACCATGCCGCCGGCGAGCCCGGCGTCGCCGACCTGATCGCGACCCGGGGGATCCCGGTGGTGTTCACCGAGCCGGGCGTGGCGGCGGCACCGGTTCAAGCGCTGGCCCAGGCGACGCATACCACGGTGGTCCAGTTGGAGACCTTGACGGCGGGCGCACCCGGGCGAGCAGCCCGGGGCGCCACCTACCTCTCACTGATGGCCGACGACCTGGCCAGACTACGGACGGCCCTGGCCTGCATCAGCAGCTAGGCGACATTTCGACCGAAAGGGACCCATGGCTGAGTTCTCCGTCAATCCGTCACGATTCGACCAGTACAAGAACTTCAAGTTCCGGGTGAAGTGGGATGGCCGGTACGTCGCGGGCGTCAGCAGGATCAGCGCCCTCAGCAGAACCACCGAGGTGGTCATCCACCGTGAGGGTGGGGATCCGAGCACCAGCCGGAAGTCGCCGGGACGCACCACGTACGAGGCCATCACCCTCGAACGTGGGGTGACCCATGACCCAGCCTTCGAGCAATGGGCCAACAAGGTCTGGGATTTCAGCAACGCAGGAGGCAATGAGGCGTCGTTGGCCGACTTTCGCAAGGACGTCGTCATCGACATCTTCAACGAAGCGGGCCAGCTCGTGTTGGCCTACCAGTGTGTTCCGCTGCTGGGTTTCGCACTACCAGGCCCTTCCCGACCTCGACGCCAACAGCGGCGAGATCGCCATCGAGTCGATCACGCTGGAAAACGAAGGGTGGCAGCGTGATGCCTCCGTCGCCGAGCCAGTGGAGCTGACCTTCGAGGACCCGCCGAGCTAACCGAGCCCGGTTTCGATGCCGGCTACAGGACGACGACTGAGCGGAGGACCTGGCCGCGCTGCATGTGCTCGAAGGCCAACTCGATGTCTTCCAGGCCGATCGTTTCCGACACGAAGCCGTCGAGGTCGAGTTTTCCCCTGAGGTACAGGTCGATCAGGATCGGGAAGTCCCGGCTTGGCAGGCAATCGCCGTACCACGACGACTTGAGGGCGCCGCCGCGCCCGAACATCTCGATCATGGGCAGTTCGATCGTCATGTCGGGCGCAGGGACACCGACTTGGACCAGGATCCCGGCCAGGTCACGGGCGAAGAACGCCTGGCGGTATGTCTCCGGCCGGCCGACCGCCTCGATCAAAACGTCGGCGCCGAACCCGCCGGTCAGCGCCTTGATGGCCTCGACCGGGTCGGTCTCGGTGGAGTTGACCGTGTGCGTGGCGCCAAAGCTCCTGGCCCACTCGAGCTTCCTCGGGTCGACGTCCACCGCGATGATGGTGCGGGCGCCGGCCAGGGCCGCCCCGGCGATGGCGGCGTTGCCGACGCCCCCGCAACCGATGATGGCGACGGTGTCACCGCGCGAGACGCCGCCGGTGTTGACCGCGGCGCCGAATCCCGCCATGATCCCGCAGCCGATCAAGCCGGCCGCTTCGGGCCGGGCGGCCGCGTCAACGGGAACACACTGGCTGGCGGCGACCAGCGTCTTGTCGCAAAACGCCCCGATTCCAAGCGCCGGGGAGAGCCGGGTGCCGTCGGTCAGGGTCATGGGCTGGGCCGCGTTCTCCGATGCGAAGCAGTACCACGGCCTTCCCCTCCGACAGGATCGGCAGGTGCCGCACGGGGCCCGCCAGGCGATGACGACGTAGTCGCCGGGACTGACTCCGGTGACGCCTTCACCGACGGCATCGACGGTTC
>JAUTXM010000415.1 GCA_030838025.1 Acidimicrobiaceae bacterium | reverse complement strand
CACCGCAGGACGTCCACTCGGTGAGCCGGAGATCGCCCCGGTCGGCCGGAGGCGTCGAGACGCGCTCGAGGCGCTCGATCAGTGCTTCGCCGTCGCCCTCCTCGGGGCCCGTCGTAAGGAACGCCTCGAGCATCTCGCCGGCCACATCAGGCGACGTGAGCCGCAGTCCCACGGCAAGGACATTGGCGTCGTTCCAGCGGCGAGCCCCCCGGGCCGTCTCGGCATCGGTGCACAGGGCGGCACGAACGCCGGCGACCTTGTTGGCCGCCATCGCCACGCCGGTCCCCGTCCAGCAGCACACCACGCCCGCGTCGGCGTCGCCGCCCGCCACGGCCTGAGCGACGCGGCGACCCGCGTCGGGCCAGTCGATGCCGTCGGCGACCACGGCCACGTCGTGGCCCATGTCCTTGAGCTTGGCCATGATCGCATCGGTGAGGGTCGTGGCCTCGTCGGTACCAAAGGCGATTCGCACGCCGTCACGGTACCGACGGGGAGCGCCTTCGGGTCGTGCCAGCCGGCAGCATCGAGATCACGTCCCGAACGCGTCAGTGGCTGCCCGCGCCCGTTAGGTGCCGTCGATGCCGTACATCTCGGCGCGCACCTGGCGCATCATCAACGCCGGGATCACGTCGGCCGCCGTCTTGTCGCCGTTGACGACGGCCGCCACCTGCGCCGCGATCGGCAACTCCAGGTCGAGGCGTTCCGCCAGCGCCACCACGGCCCGCGACGTCTTGACCCCTTCGGCGACCATGTGCATCTCGGCGATGACATCGTCGATGTGGCGGCCCCGGCCCAGCTCCACACCCACGTGGCGGTTGCGGCTCTGCTGGCTCATGCACGTCGCCACCAGGTCGCCCATGCCCGCCAGGCCGATGAACGTCAGGGGGCTGCCGCCCAGCGCCACCCCGAGGCGGGTGAGCTCGGCCAGGCCCCGGGTCATGAGGGCGGCCTTGGTGTTGTCGCCCAGGCCCATGCCTTCGGACATGCCCGCGGCCAACGCCATCACGTTCTTCAGGGCGCCGGCCACCTCGCAGCCGACCACGTCGGGGTTGGTGTACACCCGGAAACTGGGCGTGCTGAACACCTGCTGCAGGTCGTCGGCCACCCGGGCGTCGGTCATGGCGATCACGCTGGCCGCGGGCCGGCCGGCCATGATCTCCTTGGCCAGGTTGGGCCCGGTCAGCACCCCGGTTGGATGGCCGGGCAACAGCTCGGCCACGACCTCGGTCATGCGCTTGAGGCTGCCCTGTTCGACCCCTTTGCTGAGACTGACGACGGGCGCCCCCGGCGCGATCAGGGGCAACGCCTCGGTAAGGACGTCACGGAAGCCGTGCGACGGGACGGCCATGACGACAAACTCGGTGCCGTCGAGCGCCTCCGCCAGTGAGGACGTGACCGCAAGGCGGTCGTGCAAGGCGTACTCGGGAAGGTACCGCCGGTTGACGTGGGTCCTGGCCATTTCCTCGGCCAGCTCGGGGCTGCGGGCCCACAGCACGGTGGCAACGTTGCGGCTGGCCAGGCACGCGGCTGCCGAGCCCCACGACCCGGCCCCGATCACTGCCACGCGCGCCGACATCCGCGGCCCAAGGTACCGGAGCACCCTGGGGCCGCGCGCGCCCGACGGCCCGAAGCGATGGCAGCGGTAGCAGTGGTAGGGATCTGAGTCCCTGGTGGGGATTTGACACCCCCCAGCGGTGTCAAATCCGTGCCAGAGACTCAGATCCCTACCAAAGTCAGGAGCCGATGGGCCGTACACTCGATTCGTGGCTGCGCTTGCGAGCCGGTTGCGACTCGGGCCGCGAGCGGTGCTGATCCCGGTCAAGGACTTTTCGGTGGCCAAGCTGCGCCTGGCGCCCGCCCTGTCCCCCCAGCAGCGGGCCGAACTAGCCCAGGCGATGGCCGAACGGGTGGTGCGCGCCGCCCGGGAACTTCCCGTCGCCGTGGTGTGTGACGACACTGCGGTGGCCAGTTGGGCACGCGGACAGGGGGCGCTCGTACTCTGGGCTCCGGAGCGAGGGCTCAACCACGCCGTCCAAGACGGCGTAGGACGCCTGGCGGCACTCGGCGTCGTGCACGTGACCGTGGCCCACTCCGACCTGCCCCACGCCGAGGATCTGACCTGGGTCGGGGACTGGCCGGGGCTGACGCTCGTGCCCGACCGGCGGGAGGAAGGCACGACGGTGATCGGAGTGCCGACCGATTGCGGATTCGTGTTCTCCTATGGCCCGGGCTCCTTCGGCCGCCACCTGGCCGAAGCCCGGCGCCTGGGGGTGGCCACCCGGGTGGAACGCTCGTCCGCACTGTCCTGGGACGTCGACCTGCCCGGCGACCTCAACACTCTGACGCCCGAACCCCAGCCGTGACGATCTCGGTCAATATCGCGGTGCCCGCCGCGGCGTTGGCGATCGCCGCCCACCCCGACGACGTGGAGTTCGGCTGCGGCGGCACCCTCGCCAAATGGGCCGATGCCGGATGCCGCATCCACCACCTGATCTGCACCGATGGCTCCAAGGGCACGTGGGACCCCGAGGCCGACACGGCCACCCTGGTCGCCACCCGCCAGGTCGAACAGCGCGCCGCCTCGCGCGCCCTCGGCGGCACCGGCGACGTCGTCTTCCTCGGCTGGCCCGACGGCGAGCTCGAGGCGGGCCCCCGCCAGCGGTGGCAGGTCGCGTACTGGATCAGAAAGATCCGGCCCGACGTGGTATTGGGCCACGACCCGTGGCGCCGGTACCGCCTCCATCCCGATCACCGCAACGCCGGGTTCCTCGCGACCGACGGGATCGTTGCCGCCCGTGACCCCCATTTCTTTCCCGAGCAGATTTCTCCGGAGCAGGGCGTCACGCCGCACCGGCCGAAAGCGCTGCTCTTATGGGAGGCCGACGAACCCGACCACGTCGAGGACGTGGCCGCCCACTCCGACGCCAAAGTGGCCGCGCTTTTGGCCCACACCAGCCAGTTCCGCTCCACGATGGGCATCGACGATCCGGCTGCGGAGCACGAAATCGAGGGATTTCGAGCCCAGATACGCGAACGGCTCGCCGAGCACGGCGCCTTGGCCGGCTTCGCCCAAGGCGAGGCGTTCAAGCTGATGCCGAAGTTGTAGCGGCTACTTCTTCTTGGAACTCTTTGCCGACTTCTTGGCCGGGGCCGCCTTCTTCGCCGTCTCGGACTTCTTCGCCGATGCCGAGGCCTTCTGCGCGGCCGGGGCCGAAGCTGCGGCCGCGCCCTTCTTGGCGGGAGCCGAGGCCTTCTTGGCCGCCGACTTCTTGGCGGCGGGCTTGGGATTGAGCAGCGCCTTCAGCGCCGTGGCGGGCGAGAACTTCACGCCCGTGCTGGCCGCGATGTTGACCGCGGCTCCGGTCTGGGGGTTGCGCCCCACGCGAGCCGCGCGTGACGTCGGGGTGAATGTCCCGAAGCCGAAAATCGAAACCTTCCCTCCGGACTTGATCTCCCCGATCACGGCGTCGACGACTGCCTTTACCGCGCTTTCTGACTGACGCCGGTCGAGTCCGGTTGCCGTTTCGACCTGATCAACCAGCTCTGATCTGTTCACCGACTGCCTCCTTGATATGGGGAAGTTGCCTGCCAGACAGCGCGCCAACGGTGACCAGGGCAGGCAGTTCCCTTGCAGCATAAGAGATTCGCGCCTTCGCATGCGAGATCTGCTTCTGTTGCAAGGGTTTTGCCCATTTTACCCCTTTGCTAAGCGCGAAAAGGCCTCCCCTCCCAGCCGAATCGACTGGGACCGGGGAGGCCTTTTCCCAACTACTTAGGCCACCAGGGCGTGGGCCAGAACTTCGGAAATGTCCGACGCCAGGTGGAACGTCATCTGCTCCCGAACGGCCTCGGGCACGTCGTCGAGGTCGGGGCCGTTGCGGGCCGGAAGGATGACCTCGGTGAGGCCGGCCCGATGGGCCGCCAGCACCTTCTGCTTGACCCCGCCGATGGGGAGCACCTTGCCTTGAAGGGTGATTTCACCGGTCATGCCGACTTCGGGGCGGATGGCACGCTCGGTGAGCAGGCTCACGAGGGCCGTGGTCATGGTGACCCCGGCCGACGGGCCGTCCTTCGGAATGGCGCCGGCAGGCACGTGCACGTGGAAGCGCCGTCGCTCGAAGGCACCGGCGGGCAGGTCGAGCGCCGCGGCGTGGGAGCGCACGTAGGAGAGGGCGATTTCGGCCGACTCCTTCATGACGTCGCCCAGCTGGCCGGTGATGGTCAGCCCCGAATCGCCGTCCATGCCGGTGGCCTCGACGAACAACACGTCGCCGCCCGCTCCGGTCACGGCCAGCCCGGTCGCCACGCCCGGTACCGAGGTCCGTTCCGCCACTTCGGAGAAGTAGCGCGCCCGGCCCAGCCAGATCCGCACGTCATCGGGGTTGACGACGATCGGCCCGGTTGCCACGACATCGTTGGTCGCCGGCTCCTGCGACGCCGCCAGCTTGGTGGCCGCCTTGCGCAGCAGCTTGCCCAGCTGGCGCTCCAGCGACCGCACGCCGGCCTCCCGAGTGTAGTCGGTCACGATGGTCCGCATCGCCTCGTCGCTGATGACGACCTCGCTGGCGGTCAGCCCGTTGGCCCGAAGTTGGCGGGCCAGCAGGTGGTCACGGGCGATGGCGACCTTC
>JAUTXM010000390.1 GCA_030838025.1 Acidimicrobiaceae bacterium | reverse complement strand
CGCGGGCCGAAAAAAACGCCGACAACTCAACACCGGCAGGACCATAGCCGACCCAGAAAAATTCCCGGACGGTCCGGCCCAACGCCGATATCGGCTTTGACTCTTCAGCAGGAGCTAGCGATTCGAGCTACATGAGAAGGCGGGAGAAGAACGGCTCAAGAACGCTAGCGGCGGCGTTTCGGTCCGAAGCGAACGGTTCATCGAGGCGGGGATCTCGGCGTCGACCGGGACCGGCGACTCCTACGACAACGCCATGGCCGAAGCGTGGCCGCGACAAGGCTTACAACGCGCTAAACGCTGGCCTACCCCCTCTATTCATTGCAAGTGCAAGAATATTGCCTGACGGCGGTTTCCCGGGTCCGGTCGTGGGCGCAGAAGGCGGAACGTGGCGCGGGAGGCGTCCCGTGTGGGTGGTCGGTCGTTTCTGGTTGGCGAGGCGTAAGTGAAGAACGCCTGCAGACTCGCTTCATGCTGCGGACCGGACAGTTGCTCCACCCCGCTTCGAACCCTGGCCGCTCGGCCGACCCTGGAGGCTTCACTATCGGGACCGTGGCGTCTCCCCGAAGCGAACTTCCACCGGCTGCCTGTCACGAACTTGTCGCTCGGTCACGACATGACCGCTCCTTTGCGTTCATGACCCGAGCTGCTGCACCCAGGTGCGTTCAGCCTTATTGATCGGCTTTGTCTAGGGCGTCAAAGCGTCATCAGGGAAGGTTGCGGTAGCAATGTTTGCGCTCGCAGCTTTTTGGCCTTTGGTGCCCTTGGTGGATGGCACAATTGTCGAGGGTCAGGGCCTCTTGCCTGATGGCGGTGAAACCTCTTGACGGCAAACTGGGACCTGATTAGGGTTTACGGCACAGAAAGGAACCGGCAGCTATTACCGAAAATGGTGTCGGTTGAATTTGGAAGGCTTGCTGGCGGCATAATGCATCTGTTGGTTGCTTCGTCGCGGGTTGTGGACGGTGGCAAGAACGCCCTACCTGTAGCAGTGGTTCGATGACATCGTGGCGCTCTCTGTCGGCGACAGCGCTGGTCGCGACTGGCGTGTGGCTGTAGGACATCGCGCCGGCGTCGGCCCAAGCGGCTGGCGAAGTCGGCTTTGAAAGCGCCTCCCGGCTGCTGTCCTGTCCACCGCCACGTAATTCCCTGGCGGTTCCGTCACGGAATTCCCTCGCTGGGCGTGCAACTGTCTAGTCGATTGGGCGCCCTCCGTGTTGTTGGGTGTTGGGGGTTGAAGAGTTGTTTTAGGTCGTCGGCGAGGGCGGTGGCGGCGAAGCGTCCGAGGCCGTGGCCGACGGTCACGGCGTGGGGTCCCCGGCGAATGGTCACCGTCCAGGACCTGATTGGGGTCGGGTCGTCGGGGTCGTGGCCCATCTCGACGGCGATCTCGTCGTCGCCGTCGCTGCCAATGATCTCGGCCGGTGGGGCGGTGACGTGTTTGTCGGACTGGGGTCGGCGGCGGGCGACGCGCAGCGCCAGCCGGCAGGCCCGTGAGCAGTGGATGGGTGGCCGACGGGTGGTCCCGTAGCGGGCGGCGACGGGATTGCCGCAGCCCGGGGTGGCGCACACCGGGACGGTGATGTCGCTGGGGGCGCCTTGGGCGTCGGGACCGTTGTTGGGCCGGTAGGACCGGCCGTCCATGTCGAGGTGGTGGGCCGAGCTCACAATTCGGTCCAGGATCGACGTCGGCCACGACGCGGTTCGGGAAACCAGTACCAATCCGAGGCTTGCCGGTTGGCGGTGAAGATGGCCGGCTTGGCGCCTCTCTCGGTGATGAACTCGTAGAGGTCGTCGAACCAACCAGCCGTAGCGAGGGACCCCTCCCCACCAGGGAATTCCCTGACAGACAACCAGGGAATTACGTGACGGAGAAACCCAAAAACCGATGAGTTACGTGACGGCCGCCACTCGGCGGACGTTCCGCCGCCGCCGCCGCACCATGCGCGCTATCGGGTCAAGCCATGCCGGGCACCGAGGTCGCGGGGTGGTCACGGGTGGTCGGGGTTCGCGGCGACGACTGCCGCACCGACAGCTTGAGATAGAGGGAACATCTGTTCGATTCGAGCATGCTGCCTCGGATCGGCGACGCCTCGCCGACTCGCCGGACCGACCGACAGTCCCGACCCTAGGAGGCCTCGTGCCCAGCGATCCCAACACCGGTGGTAGCGCCACACAACCCCGCCGCTATGGCCCCCATCCCTTGCCGCTGATGGCGGGCGTTGCCGACGGCCTCCACCTGGCTGATGGCCAAGACGGGCGGTCGACGCCGATGGCAGTGATCGTCGAGCCGGCCGTCGACGAGTCGTTGGTCTCGTGGGTTGACCGCAGCGCCGCCGCGTTCGGGCTCACGGCGGGCGAGACGCTGCGCGGGTTCGGGCTGCTGGCCGGCAGTGGGCAGCGGATACCGCTGTACGGCGTCACGATGCCCGGGGCGCTCCGGGACCGTGTCGGCGCCGTCACCGGCCTGGGCGGGGCGCGCATCGACGCCATGCTGCTGACCCGTTTCGACGGTTCGGCGTTGGATCTCTCCGGGCTGTCCCGGGGGGCGTCGCCGGGAAGTGTGGCGGTGCAGGAGGGGGCGCTGTTTTGGGGGACCCGGTGCTGCCCGTTCTGTGTCGGCGAGTCGGGCGGAGCTTGGAGCTTGTGGTGGAAGTTGCGTCTCGCGGTGGCGTGTTGCCGGCACGGTGCGATGTTGGTCGACCGCTGCCCGGTGTGCGCCGCCCGACCCCGGCAGGGCCGATCGGCGTCGGGCTGGCCGGCGACCTATTCAGCTGTCCCGCAACCGGTCATCTGCGGGCATCGCCTGGGTGGGGCAATCTGCGGTTTCGATCTGTCGGCGATCATGCCCGCCCGAGCCGACGCCCGCCTGGTCGAGGCGCAGGCCCGGGTGTGGGACCAGGTGGCGGCGGGTGACCGCCGATGGATCGTCGCGGTTCGGGAGGCGGTGGCCCTGGTTCGCCGCTTCGCCCGCCTCGAGGACCTCGGACCTTTGCCCGCGGCTGCGGCTTTGGCGTTCGCCGCCGAGGTCGACGAGCGAGACGCCCTCCGCCTCCGCGGCCGGCCCGCCGGTTGGCTCAACACTCTGCCGGCTTCGGTCTGGGTCCTGGCGGCGGTCCTTCCCGCCGCGGTCGACATCATCGACGGCGACGGCGGCTCGATCGGTTGGCTCGTCTCGGCGGCCCGCAGGACTCGGGGGTGGCGGTGCCTGCCGGAGCGTCTCGGATGGTCATCGGTAGTCGCGCAGCGTTGGACGGAGGGGGTGCGACCGTTCCTCGGCTTCGTCGAGATGGGCCGCAACTGCGCCGCCACAGTTGGGATCGACGCCCGTCATGTCCCCCAGTGCGCCCCCGGGGAGCTGTGGCGGCGGGTGGCGCCGCTGGTCACGGGCACCGCGGAGCCCACCGGCAGGACGTTCGCGGCGTTGGCCGCGGTGGTCGCCATCGAAGGCTGCTCGTGGCCCGCGGCTGGGGTCCGTCTCGGCCTGGCGGCCGGGGAGGCAGCCCAGCTGGCCAACGTGGTGGTGCAGCGCATCGCGGAGCGGGAACGGTTCTGGGCGGCGATCGCCGCGGCGGTGGCCGTCTGGGCCGCCGACCCGGTCGACTATCGGATGCGGCGCGTTCTGCTCGCCGGCCTGACCGAGG
>JAUTXM010000367.1 GCA_030838025.1 Acidimicrobiaceae bacterium | reverse complement strand
GAGATCCTGGCGGCCGAGCTGGCCGACGACGCATTGGCCTGGGAACTGCGCGGCGACGGCACCTGGGTGAAGATCCCGGCCGACAAGGGCTTCAGCGCCCAGCGACACTTCCAGGACGAGGCCGTCGACCGGGCTCGCAGGCGGCGAGAGCCCGATCCGCTCAACCCCCTCGGACGGGGGGTCGGGTGAGCGCCGGCGATCCCATCCGGGCCAGCGGCGGCGTGATCTGGCGGCCCTCGGAGTGGTTGCCCGGAAAGGTCGACGTGGTGCTCGTCCACCGCCCGTCGTACGACGACTGGAGCCTGCCCAAGGGCAAAGCCGAGGGCGACGAGAGCGACGAGGACGCGGCCCGCCGCGAGGTTCGCGAGGAGACGGGCTTGGAGGTCGAGCTCGGCAAGGAACTTCCAAGCACCCGCTACCTCGACCGCTACGCCAAGCCCAAGGTCGTGCGCTACTGGACCATGACGGCCACCGGAGGCGAACTGAAACCCAGCCAGGAGGTCGACATCGCCCGCTGGCTGCCGTACGACCGGGCCCGTCAGATGTTGTCCTACGAGCGCGACCACGCCGTGCTCGACGCCCTGCCCGAGGCGCTCGGCCAGGCCGACTAAGCCCGAGAAATGCCGGCTGATCAGTCCCGCCACTACGCGGCACCGGGCTGGTTCACCCGCAACGTGTTCAACCGGGCCGTCGCCGGGCTGACGCGCCTCGGAGTAAGCGTCCTCGGGTCACGGATCCTCGAGGTCAAGGGACGCACGTCCGGGCTGGCCCGGCGGACCCCGGTCAACCTCCTCGTCCTCGACGGCCGCGAGTACCTGGTAGCCCCCCGCGGGGAGACCCAGTGGGTCCGCAACGTCCGCGCTGATCAAGGTCGCATGGCCCTGATACTTGGACGCCGGCGAGAGGAGCGGGTAGCCCACGAGCTGGGTCAGGCCGAGGCGATTCCGGTCCTGCGGGCCTACCTGAAGCGCTGGAAGGCCGAGGTTGGGGTGTTCTTCGACGGGGTCACCGCCGACTCGTCGGAGGCAGAGTTGCAGCAGGCGGCCACCAAGCACCCGGTGTTCGCGCTGGACCAGCCCGGCGCCTGATCAGATGTTGTTCGGCAGCAGCCGGATGGCGTTCTCGAACAAGTACCACAACGGCACCAGGCAGATCGGTATCCCGGCGACGAAGGGGATCCACTTCCAGTAGCGCCGCCGGTTCGCCCACAGCCGCACCCCGACCCACAACACCACGAAAATGGCCCCGTACAGCAAGGTGTCCGGCCAGGCGCCGTGGTCGCCCGTGCCCAGGTTGGTGGCCGCGATGACGACCGGTGCCGGGGCGATGGTGGGCGTCGGGGTGGCGGGGAGGTCGGTCAGCTTGGCCACGACGATCAGGCGGCTGGTGGCGGAGAAACGGGGGTTGCAGGTGGTCAGTGTCAGCCGGTTGTCCGAGGTCGGGCCGATGACCGCGATGTCGGTCGGCTTCACGATCTCGATCTGGTCGACCGTGTAGTGGAAGGCGCCCTTGTCGGTCGTGACGAAGATGCTGTCGCCCTGCTGAAGCTCGTTCAGGGAGTAGAAGGGGGCGCCGTAGGTCGTGCGGTGCCCCGCGATCGCTGCGTTTCCCGGCTCACCGGGCAACGGCGTGCCTGGATAGTGGCCCGGGCCTTGCCGCAAGGCGGATTCGGTCACCCCCTCGACGACGTACTTGTCCACGCCGATCTTGGGGATGCGGAGGTGGGCGATGGCCGTGCCTTCCGGCGGACCCGGCACACCGGTCGCCGGTGCGCCCAGCGCCGGGCTGTCCTCGGCCGGCGCGGTCGTCGTGGCCGGCGCAGGAGCGGCCGCCGCGGGCTCCTTGAACTGGTGCTTCAGCTTGTTCTGGCTGCTCGCCTCGGCGAAGCCGGTGCCCCACAGCTGGTACGCCACGAAGAGCAGGACGATGATGCCGGCGGTGATGAAGTCGAATCCGATCTCGCGAATCGTCCTGCGGACGCGACCGAGCGGTGGCTTCCAGGCGGCGTGCTCCGGGCCTCGAACCCGGCGTCGCCGCCTTGGCGGAGATCCGGCCCCATCAGTCGCAGTCACGCGGTCGGACCGGCGAGGCCGTCGGTGGTCGTGGCCATCGTGAGGCCATTGTAGGCGTGGACTCCCGCCGAGACCGGCCAGCTGACGCGCCGATGGCCTCCGATGTGAGCGATCGTTGAGAATGCAAGACTTAGGCCGATGACCGTGCTGCTCATTCGCCATGCCGCGGCGGGGAGCCGCAAGGAGTGGAAAGGCGACGACCGATTGCGGCCCGTGTCGGACAAGGGGAGGCGCCAGGCCAAGGCGCTGGTCGAACAGTTGGAGCCGTGGGCACCGTCTCGGGTGCTGTCGAGCCCGTACCGGCGCTGCGTCGAGACGGTGAAGCCGCTGGCCGACGAGTTGGGCCTGAAGGTCGAGGAGGTGGACGAGCTGGCCGAGGGGGCGGCGCTCGGCGCCGTCAACCTCGTGCGTTCCCTGCAGGGCAGCCACGTGGCCCTGTGCACCCATGGCGACGTGATCCCCGAGATCCTGGTGGCCCTCGCCGACGAGGATCACCTTGAGCTGGGCCCGGCGCCTCGCCAGGCCAAAGGCTCGACCTGGGTGCTCGAATCCAAGAACGGAAGGTTCGTCAGCGCCACCTACATCCCGCCCCGCCACTAACCAAGCGGCAAGAATGGGTTCATGCAGATCTCGGCGCGGGCCGACTACGCGATCCGAGCCCTGGCGGAACTGGCCGCGGCCGGCCCCGGACCGATCAAGAGCGAACGGTTGGCTCACTCGCAGCACATTCCGTCCAAGTTCCTGGAGAACATCCTCTCGGAGCTGCGCCACGCCGGCATCCTGCTCAGCCAGCGCGGTGCCGACGGCGGCTACTGGTTGGCCCGGCCGGCGGCCGAGATCACGATGGCGGACATCATCCGGGCGGTGGACGGCCCTTTGGCCAATGTCCGAGGCCAGCGCCCCGAGACGATCGACTACACCGGCGCAGCCGCCCGGCTATCGGACGTATGGATCGCCGTTCGGGCCAGCCTGCGCAGCGTTTTGGAGGAGGTCACCCTGGCCGACCTGGTTGACGGCCCGCTCCCCTTGGCGGTCGTGGAGCTGGCGCAACAGCCTGATGCCTGGGAGCCGCACTAGCCGCCGGGGTCGAGGCATTTTCCCGGCCGCCTAACCGAAGCGGCCCGTGATGTAGTCGTCGGTGCGCTTGTCGCGCGGCGTGGTGAAGATCCGGTCGGTGCGGTCGTACTCGACCAGCACCCCGCAGCGGACGCCCTGGTCGTTGACCTCGGCGGTCATGAACGCGGTGCGGTCCGAGACCCGGGCCGCCTGCTGCATGTTGTGGGTCACGACGATGATCGTGTAGCTGTTCTTGAGCTCGCTCAACAGCTCCTCGATCCGGATGGTGGCGATGGGGTCGAGGGCCGAGCACGGCTCGTCCATCAAGATGACCGACGGCTTCACGGCGATCGCCCGGGCGATGCACAGCCGCTGCTGCTGGCCACCCGACAAGGAGAGGGCACTCTGCTTCAGCTTGTCCTTGACCTCGTCCCACAAGGCGGCCCGTTGCAGCGAGTCCTCGAC
>JAUTXM010000357.1 GCA_030838025.1 Acidimicrobiaceae bacterium | reverse complement strand
AACGAGAAACACAAATACCCAACACGACTCACAACCCAACAGACCATGAGGAACGAGTCCCGTTCGATCAGCTCGATCAAGCCATGCAACGCTGCCTCCTCCAGGCTGCTGCCGAGGGCGCAGCCGCTGGATGACTCGGCGAAGAAGTGGGCCCGGCGACGCGGGCGACGGCGGTCGCGGCGGGCGCCCTCGTCGTCCAGGCGGTGCTGGTACTCGTAGCCGTAAAACGCCATATCGGCGGGCACCAACCGGGGCTCGCCGTCTCGGACTCGGTGGGCGTATGCCCAGTCCATGGCGACGTCGGGCCGGTACGGCATCACCTGGCAATTCGGGTGATCGAGCTGCGCCTGGCTGTAGCGGCCCAGGCTGCCGGGGTCCACCGCGAGGTCTCGGACCTCGTCATACGAGAGGTCCTGGACCACGTGGCCCTGATGCGGGAAGGCCCCCAGGCGCTCATACGCCTCCAGGATCGCCACCTCGCCCGCTCGGGCGAAGTCCCCACCTCGACCGAATCCGCTGTCCCGGGCGGCGGGGATGAGGGCGCCGCTCATGGCAAAGGGCGCCCGGCTGTCGCGCATGACCTGCAGGACCGGCCCGACGCGATGATCGACCAGGCGGGGCAGCCGGTGCTCGCGGATGGTCGGGCTGCTGCGGCCTCGAAGGGGGACCGCGTCGAGGCTTCGGCGCGACTGCCACGTCAACCGCTCGGGCGCGGTCGTGGGGAGGCCCCCATTGCTCGACGGGCTGGCGTGTCCGCGGGAGCCACACAGAGGACACGCCAGGGTGCGAACGACCCGATGGCGACGGGTTTCGGTCAGCCCCACGCGCAGCATCTCGCCCGGTTCGAGGGCGTTGTCGCCGAGGTGCAGGAGTCCGACCTCCAGCAGCACCTCGAGGGCGGCCGGCCACCCCGACCGGGGGCTGGCGTTGACGTCTGCTCGGGCCAGCAACGGGTGGGCCACCGCTTGGCGGATCCGGTGCTCGGCACAACCGGCGCAGGCGGCGCGTCGCCCCGGAACCCAGCGCGGCCCGATGAGCGCCTCGTCGGCGCTCAGGCGGATCGACAGCAGCTGGCAGTCGGCGCGCCGGGCGGCGGCCAGTTGCCGGCCCTCGAAGGCAAGATCGAAGCCGACGTTGGCGGTCACCATGCCGCCTTTCAGCCATGCTCGGACCGACGAGGGAATGGGGATGGCAAACGACGCGGCCGAACGATCGCCGTCCCCCGGCGGGCTGGCGGCGGTCACCAGCCTGGCCTCAGCCAGCGTGGTCTCAGCCATCGAGCCATACCGTTCCGCACCACGCCCCGATCGCTCCCGCGACCGGATCACATCGCAGACGCCGCCCCTGGAGCCGGTAACCCCGGGCGCCGAGCCAGCTGGCGACCGCCGCCGTCAACTCGCCGACCAAGGTGGCGTGCAGGTGCTGAAGGAACCCCGGCGGCATCACCGGGGCCTGGTACCCGGGGTCGACGGCGCGCCGAACCTGGGCCGCCGCGATGGCGGCCGACAGGGCGGCGACGGCACCAACACCGGCGGTGGGCCCCCAGCCACCCGCCAGCCGTGCCCCGTTTCGCCGGTCGTGGACCGCGACCAGAACCCATTCGAAACCGGTGATCCTGCGGCTGATCAGCCGGACCGGGATCAGTTCGTGTTCTTCCAGCGTACGCCACAACCGGCGAGCCTCGAGGTGATCCAGTTGCACCGCGTCGAGCGTGGACTCATCGCCCGGGAACGCCCCGATGAGCCGCAGGGCACCGTCGAGCATCCAGCGTCCTTCGTCGACGCCGGCGCCGCTGGCGGCTCGCTCGCCGGGGGCACCCCGGCGCTGTGCGCGCTGAAACGCCGAGTTGTGCTGGCGCAGGGCTTCGAGGCCCGCCTCGGTGGTCGACGCCTCCTGGTCGGGGCCGAAGCCCACGGCCCGCCCGTCGAAACACGTGGTCCGTCCGTCGGCGAGCGAGAGTGCCAACGGCATCTGGGGCAGGCTGCCGGGGACGTTCACCCGGAACAGCCCGGCCCACCGCACCGAGACATTGTCCAGCCACGCGGTGTCTGGGGCGCTCTCTCTGGCGGTATCCGTGGCGGCGGCAGTGGACCCAACCGAGTCGGCAGGGTGGGCTCTGAACTCGCTCGGCGAGTCGTAGTCGCCTTCCCCACCGAGCGGTGGCGTGATCGAATCGCTGCGCAGGTCCGGGCCGTGCACCAGATGGACCCGCCCCCGGTGCAGCCCCACCAGGGCGTCCAGCGCCAGCTGGCCGGCCAGGGCTCCCGACAACAGGTCGCCGCTGGGCCGGACCAGCAACTCGTCGCAGTCCCGGCGGCTCCACGTGGCCGCCCGGGTCCAGAGCGCTTCGACCGCCTGTCCGCGGTCCGCATGGGAGATGGCCGGGCCCACGATGGCCAGGTCCTTGCCCAAGCGCACCGGAATGGCTATGCACGACGCCGGCAGCCGCTGCAAGGTGTCGGTTGGGAAGCTGTCATGGGAGAAGATGACGGCCGCATCGGGCGTCGGCCCTGCGAGCAGCGTCGGGACGGCGTCGCCCTCGTGCACCAGTAGCCGCACCTCCGGATGGCGCGACGCCAAACCGGCCAGCCGGTCGGGTTCGGGCGTGGCGACGATGACCTGTCCCACGCCGGCCCTGACCAGGCCCCGCGCTGCCGGTCCGAGCGCGTCCGCCGGTCCGGCCATGATCACCCGCGCCTTGCGGACCCGCCGGAAGTCGGCGTAGGGCTGGTCGCGGAAGGTCTCCAGATAGGCCAGGGCCTCGGGAAAGCGTTGGCGTTCGGCGGCGCTGGGCTCGGCGACCACCAGTTGGTCCAGGCGCAACAGCAGCCCTCGAGAATCCAGGGTGCTCACCAGATGGTCGACCAGCGGGCGACAGCTCGCCACGCCGATCACCTCGACCAGCTGGTCGACCGTGGTGCCGTCCTCCAGCAGCGGCACGCAGGTGTCGACCACCCGGAACAGGACGGTCGGGCCCCGCATGACGAACGTCGCCCGAGCGCTGGAGAAGTACACCCCGCCGTCGATCGGGGCGTAGTGGACGCCGGGCCGGATCCGCAGGCGCGTCACTCGGTCGCCCCGGTCCCGAGTGTCCCGGGGGCCCACTCGAAGCGGTCCCGGCCCGCCGGGCGCGCCAGTTCGACCATCCATTCGCAGGCGTGGCCGCCCGCAGCCGCGGCGGGCAGCGCCTCCTCGATGCATCCTGGCGGCCGGCGCTCCATCAGCCGGGGGAGGACCCGACTCATCAGGGCGCTGGCCAGGTCGACGTACTGGGGCTTCGAGTGGCGGCGGAGTTCGAAGAATCGGTCGCGCGATTCGGTGCCGCTCAGGTTTTCCCAACGGGTCGGGCCGTCGAAGAGGGACTTCAACATCACTTCGGCCGGGATGCCGTTGTCGGCTCGCCACCGGGTCAGCGCCAGGAGCGAATCGACGTCGCCGGCCGCGTCGGTCCTGTTCGGGAAGTCGGCGCCCGGGTACCAGCGGCGTCGGGACACGACGACGTGGCCGACTCGCAACCGGGGGTACGCGACGGTCGCCGCGGGACGGTCCGCCGGGTTGTGCTGGTGGTGGAACGTGCCCACGATGTCGAGGGCAACCCGGCCCGACGAGCACAACCACGTCGCCAGGCGGACCGGGTAGGCGAAGAGCTCCGGGAGCTGGGCGCCCAGCGCCAGCAGCTTGACCGGGACGCCGGTGCCGTCCACGATCGAGACGGCGTCGGTATCGACGTCGTGTGCCAGCCGCAGGCCCTTCCACCCCTCGACGTCCACCGCTTCGTCGAGGATCGGGGGGTGGGCATTGATGCTGAGGGCATGGCAGCCCCGGTCCTCGAGCAGCCGGACGCCCGGCCCGTAAAGGGCGTGCAGGCGGGCGCGCAGCCGGGCGATGCTGGTGCCTCCCCGCAGCCGGTCGGCGTGGAGGAACCGGCTCACCATGGGGCCGTGCCCGGCGTAGGTGTCGTTGAAGACAAGCTCCGGGCCGAGGGGCTGGACCACGACCCCGTACGACGACGGGTCGACCCGGAACCGTTCAGGGACGGCGGCGACGAGTCCCCTGAGGTCGGCGGGCGACCAGGAGACGTCGTCGGTTCCGGTCAGCCCGGTGTGCAGGGCGGTCATGGCTTCCCGGCGCACCTTGGTGAGCATCGCCAGCGAGCCGTCGGCCGGGCCGACGGGTTGGTCGGGGCGCTCCGACAGGAGCCGTTCGCGTCGGTAGACCGCCCGGACCAGTGTCTCGGCGTGTCGGGCCAGGGGAATGCGGCAACCAGGCCCGAACCGCTCGACGATCTCGGCCGCGAGCAGCGCCCGGACCACGTGCATGCGGTCGAACGCCCAGAGCAACTCGGTCACCGCCGTGAGGTCGTCGAGCGCCCGCCGGTGCACGCCGGGATCGACGAGCAATGGATCGAGCACGAAGTCCTCGTTGACCATGAGCTTCGCCGGGCGCTGCGCCACGCGGCTCAGCTCGTCGCCGATCTTGTCGAGGTTCCGGTTGACCTCGATCCGACCGGTTGGACGGTCCGACGAGCGTGAACTTCGGTCGTCGTCGTCGTCCTCGTCGTCCTTGTCGTCCTTGTCGCCGCCGCCGAGCCGATCGATATCGGACTTGAACTGGCGCAGACCGTGCGGCACCCGGTCATCACCAGCCGAAGCCAGGTCCCGGAGGGCCTCCTCGACCGGCTCGGCGACGAATTCATCCCCTCGCCAGGCGGTGACGAGGAGGCCAAGTCCGAGCGCCAAGCCGATCAAGCGGTCGGCCGCCGTCTGACCGAGCCCCAGCCGCTCGGTCATGACGGCCGCCAGCGCGGAACGGCGGCACGGCCCAAGGTCGAGTACCTCGACCAGGAGCCGGGTCGACGGGCTCATGGGCGCCGAGAGGCGCCGGATGGTATCCGGGCGGACCTGGAAGAACGTGATCCGGTCATCGCCGACGCGCGCCGTCGGTGGCAGGGCGATGAGTGGGTCGGCGGCTTCGGCGACGAGGCCGCCGATGACGTAGTCGAACAGCGCCCGGTCGACGTCGACCTGCGGGCGGGCGGTGGTAGGGGTCACCTCGTCCCATGGCACCCCGGCCGGGTCGGGCTCGGCCAGTCCCACCGCCGTGAAGCGGCCGTAGGGGCTGGTCCGGATCATGGCCCGCGTCAGATACTGGACCAGGGCTCGCTCCGCCTTGCGGTCCTTGCTGTCCGTCACGTCTCGGGCTCGGTACCGGCACGCCGCGTCGTAGACGCCGGGGGCTGACTGGGCGAGGGTTGTCAGGAAGTTCCCCTCGCCCAGCCGCTCACGCAGCATGCTGCGTTCTCGTGCCAGCGCGCCATCGATGACGAGGCGCAGCTGCGCATGACAAGCCAGGAGGCGACGATGGTTGTCCGACCAGCGGGCCACGCTGGCGGGCAACTCGATCGCCAGGTCGGTCGCGGGTCGTCCCGACCGGTCGCGGCCGTTGTGGATATCCCGGCGCAGGGCCAGGATGCGACCCCGGATCGTCTCGCCGCACGCCGGGATCAGGCGGTACAGGTCGTCGGAGGCGGCTCGCACCAATGGCCCGGCGGCCTGTTCGAGCGCCACCTCCTCCTCCAGGAGGCGCGCCAGCTCGGCGTCGGCCAGTCGCCGGCGCTCCATGGGGTTGATCCGAAGCATCCACACCGGCCCGGCGCTGGTCATCTCGACGCCGCCCGATGGGCTTCGATGGCGGCCAAGCGGGTCTCCCAGGTCTCGTCGAACACCGCGTCTACCCGTTCGGCGAGGGCGTGGCAGAGATAGAACCGTCGAACGGGGCTGATGTCCAGCGCCGGCAGTAGCTCATAGAACAGGTTGATCGTCAGGCGGTAGGCCGCGAACCATTCCGGCGGCTCGTCGATCACGCCGCTCGCCGCGACCGCGGCGTGAAACGGGCTCTGACCCTCAGGTTCCCGCCGCCGTGGTGGTTCCCCCACGGACGCGGCCGCCGCGTCCAGGTCGGTAGCGGTCACCTGACCGGCAAACTCGCTCATGCAGGCGTTGAAGGCGTCGCGCCACTCGACGGCCGGGCCGGCCAGGTGACCATCTCGAATCCGTCGGACCAGCTCGTCCAGGACGGCCCGGTCTTTTCCCAGCCGATTTTCGAACACGCTGCGATAGTCCGCCTCGGGCGGCGCCCAGTGGAAGAAGGCCTCGGCGTGGGAGCGGAACGAGAACGTGCCGAATCGCAGCCCGTGGGGGTGGGTGGCGGCGAGGGCGAGGAACGCCTCCGCCACCTGCGCCAGCACCGCGCCATCGGAGGCGGCCGCGGCGGTGTGGGTCAGGGGCGGGAAGAGGTGTGCCAGGCCGCGGGCGCGCAGCCGCCCGAGGCGGCCCTGCCACACCGGCGAGAGCTCGGCGGCCAGCAACTCGGTCTGGCCGTGGCGATGGCGGGGGAGGTACGGCGGCGGCACCGCCTCGAGGCGGCCCAGGACGGTGGCGGTCCGAAGGTACTCCGCCTCGCTCACGCCAGTCGGGAACTGGCGGGCTCCTTCAGCCAGGGCGGCGGCAATCGCCATCCAGTCGACCGGGCGGCCAGGCGGGGCGTCGGCTCGTAGCTCGAAGTGCGGACCGAACCGCCAGCCCGTGGCGAGGTGAATCCGAGCCGGGGGCTGGGACCGGCCGGCCAGCGCCCGGACCAGCGGTGCGATCACCGCGGCCAGATAGTGCCGCCGGGCCGGGGAATGGACGTAGACGCGCACGCCGACCGCGTGCATGGGCGGCACCATTCCTGCCTGCGGCTGCCCGCGTGCAGGAATGGCGCACACTTGAGATCCTCGTTGATGCCGTTCGGTCAACCAGCGCTCACACGCAGCAGGAGGAGCTGGACGACGAGGAGCAGCAGAAGAAGTGCGCCGTTGAGGCACCCAACTCGGGTAGGGCGACGGCGGAGTTCACGTCGAACACGGTCAGTTCCTCGATGTCGAAATCGCTGAACCCCTCGTCATCGAGGCTCAGTTCGGTCGTTTCACCCATTTGCGTCCCTTCTCTTGACGGTGGCACTACCTCCAGGCGCAGGTGCGTCTGAAGCCCGAGCCTCGCGATGCGAGGCGGTACCCCTGCCAGGTCTCGAACCCGATCGGCGGCTCGTCGGACAGTTTGGCGGAGCTGCATGAATGGTCAACCGAGGAGTTCGACGTAGAGGGCTTGGGTCTGGGCCGCGGGGCCGACGCCAAGGTTGTCGGCCAACATTCGCCGGCACCGTTCGTAGGTGCGAAGGGCCTCGCCTCGACTTCCCGCCGAGGCGTGCGCCAGCATGAGGAGCCGGTAACTCGACTCCCGGTACGGGTCGATTTCCAGCGCTTCGGTTGCCGCCCGCTTGGCCGATTCGACGGCGCCCGCCGCCAGCTCGGCGCGGGCGCCGAGCTCGAGTGCGGTGAGCCGATCGCGAACGAGTTCGGCTCGGACCTGATCGAACCAGGCGTTGTCCGGTCCTGCGAGCAGGCGGCGTTCCAGGATCGTGGCCGCTCGCCGGGCCAGCGCTGCGGCTGCGGCTGCGGCTGCGGCCGGGGCTCGGGCTGGCGTTGGTGCTGGCGCTGGGTGAGCGTCGGTCAGCGCTACCTCGGCCGCCGCGATGAGGGCGGTCGCGACGTCGCGGTCCAGTGCGACGCCCGGCGGGAGTCGCAGCTCGTAGTAGCCGCCGTCGCTTACCAGGGCATCGCGACCGGACAGGCCGCCGGCATCGAGGAAGCGCCGGCTCTTGGTGATGAGACCACGCAGCGCGCCATCCCAGTGGTCGGGGAGCGTGATTGGCCAGAGCACTTCGGCCAGTTCGTCCTTGTGAACCGGGCCCCGCCGTAAGGCGAGCAGGGACAGGACCGTTCGTACCTGGGCGCCGCGGATGATTGCTCGCCGGACGGGGGGCTCCCCCGCTTCCAGCGTGACCCATCCGAGGACCGTGAGCCGCAGGCCCGCGCCGTCGGGGTAGGGGCCGTCGGGGTGGGAGTCGTCGGGGTGGGAGTCGTCGGGGTGGGGGCCGGCGATTTGGCGTGTCGGCGTGGCCCGCGGCGAAGCCGGGCCTGTTGGGTCCTGGTCGCTAGTCCTGAGAAGGCGGAGTGACGCCTCGGACCCGCTTTGATCAATCTGAGCCGGGCGGTCGCGGTAGAGGCGTCTGGGCCGCCGGTAGCGACCAGCGGCGTCGCGGTTCTGTCGTCGCGCCTGCGGCGATCCGCTCGGCGCAGGTGCGATCTGGCGCCGCCCGGGCGGGTCACTCCGTGGATCGGCAAGCGCTTCGAGCGGGGCGGCGGCGAACCTATCGGCCGTGTCCGGGGACACGACCACCGTGAGGGGATCTGCGATCAGGACTTGTCCGGGATTGGCTCGGCCGCACAGCGCGATCGCCTCGTGAACGGGATGGCCCGAGATGGTGAAGCCGTCATCAGCGACGTCACCCGCGGACAGGCCGGCCGACAGGCCCGGTCCGCCCGTCTGCCAGCCCACCAGCGACGACAGCGCTCGGGCGCACAGCAGTGCGTCGATCGTCGAGCCGAATGTGGCAACCCAACCGTCCGCGGCCGTGGAGGCTTCGCGGCCCCCGTAGTCGGCCGCGAGTTCGCGTGCCGCCCGGAATAAGGTCACCCGCCACAGGGCAGTCTCCGATTCGACACCCGCCCCGGTGCTGGGCGGATTGAGGTCGCAGTACAAGACCGCTCGGGGTTCCGCCCGTTCACACGAGATGTCGTCGGCGAGCGACACGGATGTTCCCTTTCTCGGGCAGACGGACTGGGGTTGCCACGGATGAGCAGCGGCGACTGGGCCGCACCGCCCCACCGGCGAGCCGGTGTGGGGCGG
>JAUTXM010000352.1 GCA_030838025.1 Acidimicrobiaceae bacterium | reverse complement strand
TCGAGCTCGACGTTGACCCGGGCGTCGGCCGCCTGGGCCGCGATGTAGGCCGAACGCTGGCGATCGGAGACGGTGACAGCCATTTCTGCGCTCTTAGCCCTCGTCTGTCAGGGCGGCGGTCGGGTCGCCTTCGGCGTCTGGGTCCGCATCCTCGCCCGGCATGGGCTCGACGTCGACCAGGCCCGGCCAGGGTTTCACCAACCGGGCCAGGAGGGGGAAGTCCTTGCGGAGCGGGTAGCCCTCGAACTCGCCCGGCAAGTACAAGTGGCGTAGTCCCGGATGGCCCACGAAGTTGAACCCGTACATCTCCCAGGCCTCGCGCTCGTGCCAGTCGGCGCCGCGGTAGAGCGGTACCAGCGAGTCGATGCTGGGCTCGTCGGCATCCAGGTCGGCCTTGAGGGTGAGCCCGACGTGGGTGGTGACGTTGTACAACCGGGCGAACACCTGGAAGCGGCTGTCGCCCCCGGCCACCCCGGTGCGATACGCCGCTCGCTCGGTGGGCGCCGCTGTGTCGGCTGCGTCGGCTGTGTCGGCTGCCTTGGCTGTGTCGGCGGGCGGTTCGGGGACTTCGGCGTCGACCACGGCTACCTCGGCCCCGGTGGCCTCGGCCTCGTCCTCGCCCGCCTCGAGCTCGGCGCGGGCCTCGTCGACCTTGGCGACTTCGGCGGCGCCGGCCGCCTCGATCTGCGCCGCTTCCTCGGGCGGCTCCCACTCCTTCTCGCCCAGGAGTTGGGGATTGGGCTGCCAGTCGATGCCGGAGAGGAAACAGAAGTACGTCAGGCCCAGGCGGTCCCGGCACAACTCGACGGTCCGGCGCCAGGCGGCCCGGTGGACCCGGATGCACAGGTCGTCGCCCAGCTTCAGGTCGGCCTGGAGCAGATCGGCGCCCAGCTCGGCCTGGAGCAGGTCGAGCATGGGCTGGCGCAGCAGGTCAGGCGCTTCGGGTTCCGCCGTGGCCTCGAGCGTCTCGTCAGCCACCGGTGGCCACCTTTTCCGGGGTTCCGGGCGGATCCGCTGGCGTCGCGGTCCCGGGGGTGCCGGCGGTGCTGTCGCGGCTGCCGGTGCTGTCGCCAGTGGCGGTGGTGTCGCCAGTGGCGGTGTCCGCGCTGCTGGCGGTGTCCGCCGCGTGGCTCTCCCTATAGGCCGCGGTGGTCTCGCTCAAGGTGGGGCGGGCGCGCTGGCGGCGAGGCTTCTTGCCCAACTTCACCGGCTTTTCGCTGCCGTCGATGGTGCCACCGCCGACCACGATTGGGTCGCCCCGCCAGCGGTCGGCCATGTTCTCCTTGCGGATGGCCTGCTGGAGCAGCACGATCCCCTCGAGCAGGGCCTCGGGCCGCGGCGGGCAGCCCGGCACATAGACGTCGACCGGGATGATCTGGTCGACCCCCTTGGTGACCGAGTAGCTGTCCCAGTAGGGGCCGCCGCAATTGGCGCAGCTCCCCATGGAGATCACGTACTTGGGGTCGGGCATCTGCTCGTACAGCCGCCGGATCGGCGGCGCCATCTTGTCGGTGACGGTGCCGCTGATGACCACCAGGTCGGCCTGGCGGGCTGAGGCCGGGAAGGGGATGACGCCGAGTCGCATCACGTCGTAGCGCGGCGATCCGAAGGCGGCGCCCATCTCGATGGCACAGCAGGCCAGACCCCACTGGTAGACCCACAGCGAGTAGCTCCGGGCCGAGTTGAGCAGGGCGGTGAGGGGCTTGGGAACCCAGCCTTTTTCGACTAAACCCACCGCAGCACCCCCTTGCGCCAGGCGTACAGCAGGCCCAGGGCCAGGATGACGATGAACGCCGTTGCCTCGATCAGACCATAGCTGCCCAGGGCCTTGACCCGGACGGCCCATGGGAGAATGAAGACCGTCTCGACGTCGAACATGACGAAGAGAAGGGCGAAGACGTAGTAGCGGATCTGGCTCTGCGACCAGCCCTCGCCGATGGGGTCGACGCCGCTCTCGTAGGCGATGTACTTCTGGGCTTGTGGGCGGGTCGGTCGCAGCAAGCTTCCCAACCCCAGCATCAGGACAACCAGCACGACCGCCGCCCCTGCGAAAATTGCCACCGTGAGGTAGCTGCGGAGGAAGCTCGACATCGTGAAAGGGAGCGTAGTGACTGCATTCACAAGCTGCCAACCTGCCAAGATAGCTTCTCTGTCACATTTCCTCGCCTGTTTGAGTGGACATGTAATAGATCGAGGTCTCACCGTATGACTGACGGGTTCGGACCGGATCTATTGCCCGTCGACGTCCCGCTCGGGGGTCGGGTTCTGGTCATCAGCGACCTGCATCTGGGCGCGGTGGCGACCCCGACGTCGACCGCTGCAACCACCGAACTCGCCCGGGCGGTCGAGGCGTGGACCGGTCCCGGCCTGCTGGTTTTCAACGGGAGCTGCCTCGAACTGCTGTGCCCTGGGGCCCGCGATCCCGAGGCGGCGCTGGCGGCGCACCCCCTGCTGGTGCGGGTCGTGAAGGACTTCGCGGGCGGACCCGGACGGCGGGTGCTGTACCTCCCGGGTGCGAGAGACGGCCGGGCGGCTTGGGATCCCAAGGTGGCGGGGGTGCTGCGGGAAGCCCTGGGCGCCGAGATCGCCCTGGCCGCCGAGCTGACCATCGCCACCGGCGCGGGACCGCGAATGGTGAGGGTCGAACCGGGCCACCAGCTCGACCCACTCACCCATCTGAACGACCCCCGCAACCCAGCCGAGAGCCCCCTCGGTCATCACCTCATGTGCGAGGTGTTGCCGGCGCTGCGCGAATCGACGTCGGGCCCGGCGGGCAGGTCCCCAACCGGGGAGGGGCGGAGCAAGGGCCGGGCGGGGCCGAGGTTGCTGGCGGGGCGGACCCGGGCGGGGCCGAGCCGGGCCGGGCGGGGCCGGGATGGGTGGCTGACGGGGTTGGGCTCACTCGACGACCCAGCCTCATTTCCCCGATTCCTCGCCTCCCGCCTGACCTACCGCCGGCTGGGACGCCACGCCTGGGTTCTGGCACTCCCCCTCGTGGCGGCGATCCTGCTGCGACTGCCATTCGAGGTGGTCCGCAACGCACACAAGGTGGCGTCGGCGACCCGAGTGGCGTTGTTCCTGGTACTCGCCACGGTGCTCGGGCTGGTCCTGATCGGCACCGTGGTGGTGCTGTTGGTGCGGGGCACGTGGCGGGCGCTGGCCGGCGTGGCCCTGAGCCGAGGGGACAATGACGCCGACTGGCGAGATCCCAACGAACGGGCCCGGGCATGGGCCCGGGAGCTGGTTACCGCGGGCCAGGCCGGCTTGATCACCGGGCACACCCGCCACCCCGAGTTGGCGTACCTGGGTGGAGGCTTCTACGCCAACACCGGCTGCGCCGCCGAGGTGGTGTCGGAGTCGCCTGCCCGGTTGGAGACCATCGGGGCGCCCTCGCTCTTCCTCGCGCACCGCCAGGTGTCGTGGGTCGAGATCGAAGCCGGCAACGAACTGCACGTCCGGCTTCTCAATGCCCGCCGCGACCTTCCCGGCGCCACCCTCCTCGAACGGTTGTTGACCCGCCGCGACGCCGAGTCTCGGGCCGAGCGCGGTGGCCGGGTCGAGCGGTCCGCGTTGGGTGACGAGTCACAGCCCACAGTCGTCGCCACCTTCCCGCACAGCACCTCGTGGCCCGCGCCCGTCCCCGTCGACCGCCGGCTGCGACAGGTCCGGCGCCGCGCCGCGGGGCTGGTCGCCGCCGCAGGGGTGCTCAGCCTGGTGTCGGCCTTCCTTGCCCCGATGCGCCAGCGGCTGTCGGAGCTGCTCCACTTTGTGCCGCTGGCCGTCCCGCAAACGGCCAACGCCCTGGTGGCGTTGGCGGCGCTGGGCCTGTTGGCTCTGGCCCGAAGCATCCGCCGCGGTCAGCGCCGGGCGTGGCTGATCGCCGAGGCGCTGCTGGCGGGATCCTTCGTCCTCCATCTGGTCAAGGGATTCGACGTGGAGGAGGCGGTGGCGGCAGGCCTGGTGGGCGGGTACCTGTTCCTCAACCGCAACGCCTTCGAAGCCGGCGTGGACAAGCCTTCGACGCGCCGGGGGGTGCTGACGCTGGTGTGGGGCGCCGTGCTGTCGGTCATGGCAGGCACGCTGGCAGTCGAGCTGGGAACCCGTCTGTCCCGCAGCCGCCACCATCACCGCCTCCCGCTCCCCCAGGCGTATCTGGCCACGACCGAACGGCTGATCGGGCTGCGCAACGTGGCCCTGCCCGACCGGTTGGACGACTTCTTCGGCCCGGCCATGCTCGCCATCGCCATCGGCTTGGGACTCGCCGTTGCCTACCTTCTGTCGCGGCCGGTCGTCGCCCGCCATGTGAGCCATGCCGGACCGGGCCGACCCCGGGCCGGTTCGGCCGCCGATCCGGCCAGCCTGGCCGCGGCACGCGATGTCGTGCGGCGATTCGGAGCGGGCACGCTGGACTATTTCGCCCTGCGGTCCGACAAGCAGCTGTTCTTCTGGGGTGACTCGATGGTGGCCTACGGGGTGTACGGCGGCGTGTGCCTGGTCTCACCCGATCCGATCGGGCCGGAGTCTGAGCAGGAAGAGGTGTGGAAGGAGTTTCGCAGCTTCGCCGACGGCCAGGGCTGGACCTTGGCGGTTCTGGGCGCGGGCCAGGAGTGGCTGCCGATCTACCGGGGAGCAGGCATGCACGACCTTTATCTTGGCGACGAGGCAGTGGTGGACTGCACCCGGTTCACGCTCGACGGCGGCCGGTTCAAGGGTTTGCGCCAAGCGGTCAACCGCGTCGCCAAGTACGGCTACACCATCACCTTC
>JAUTXM010000177.1 GCA_030838025.1 Acidimicrobiaceae bacterium | reverse complement strand
CCGCCCGCCGGTGTCACGATGACCTGGGTGGCCGTGATTGTCGTTCCGTTGGTCATCCCCAGTGCGAGGACGCTTTGTCCGGTTGCAATGTCACTCGCCGAGGCGGAGTTCGTCCCGTTCTGGTATGTGGTGGCGGACGCCTCATCGACGGTCACCTTCTGACCCGCTGATGTCGTCATCGTGAAGCCCGACGGGGACACGCCGGCGACTGTGCCCGATGCCCCACCGGTGGCCGGTCCGGACCGAGCGTTGGGTGCCCCGCCGTGTGATCCGTTACCGCCAGCGATGCCGCTGGCGGCTACCGGGTTGGCTGCTGTTGTCGAGCGGGACGTGGCGACGCCCACGGAAAGTCCGATCACCGCACACATTGCAGCCGCCGTCACCACGATCCATCGACGTCGTTTGTTCGCCAGCAATCTCCGTAGCCTTGGCCTGCGGGCCTGCCTGGCGCTGGGCGCCGAGGCCGAGACGTCCGGCGAAGAGCTGGGCGGGGGAGGCGGCGTGGCGCCTGAGGTTTCAGCAGGCGACGGCGCTGAGGTCGCGGTCGATACGGGGGGACCGGAAAGAGTCTCGTCTTCGGGGTTTGTTGGTTCGAAATCACTCATGATGGCGCTCCTGTTATTTGGTGCAATATCGAAAGTACCCTCCGTTCCTCCGAGGACCCTTGGGGCCGACTGTGATGACGTTGAGGATCACACAACGATTGCCTGGGCGCCGACCGTTCGATCTGGCGACCCGCGACCCTCCCTAAAGAGGACTCACCTCGCGCCGGATCGACAGTCGGGCGGCGTGCCCCGCTAGGCGTCAGCGGCTGCCGTCATGTGTTCCTTCCGCCTAAGAGACCCGCATCACATCTGCGCGGTCTCGGCTGTATCGAATACAGGCGGAGTGGTGGATCGGTGGACTGGCCGGAGCCGTATTGCCGTCACGGCTCGACCGTCGCCCAAGGAGGTAATGGCGGTCGGAGATGGCAAGAGGTGGCGCTAATGGCGGCGGGCGGGACTGTCTGAGATTTGGAGTCTGCCGGCGGTGAAGGTGATCGACTGGTAGCGGGTCCAGGATCCGGCGACCTCGGTGAAGATGGGTGGCGTAGAGCGGCACGCCCTTCGGAAGAGCCACCCTGGCACAAGGCGTCGTAGTCGGGCGTCCGGCCGACGTCCGCGTACGACTGCAACCTCGGGGTCGGGCAGTCGTGACGGGTCGCAGTCGCCCTCAGGAGCGAGCCGGTGGCGGCCGCGGGCAGGAAGAGACCTGGATGACGGGGATCGGGGTGCCCGTACTTGCTGACGACGAGCGCGGCCACGCCGGTGGCATGGGGAGCGGCCATTGAAGTCCCCTGGAGGTACTGGTAGTAGGCGCACACGCCGTGCTCGCAGTCTCGGACCACGAAGGGGTCATGCGAGCTGCCGTCGGGATCGAGCGAGCCCGACGCCCGAGCCAGCGATTCAGGGTAGGCGGAGAGGATCAGGTTGGTGACGCTCCTGTAGCTCGGGGTCCCGAACCCGTCCCGGAAGTAGCCGCCGGGGGCGGACACGTCGGTCTGCTCGGTTCCGTAGTTCGAGTAGTCGGCCTTGGTCGTGGTCGGGCCCAAGGAGCTGACGCCGATCACGTGTGGCCCTCGGTGGGCAGGTCGATGCACGAGTTGTCCACGGTCCGCACCTGCTCGGTCCCAGGCGGGAAGTCGGGGCTCGTGGCGTCGATGGTGGGATGGCCCAGATCGGTGCGTTCGTTGCCCAGCGCCGCGACGAGGGTGACGTTGTGGCTGTTGGCGTAGTCGAGGCCCGCTGGGTGGCGGCGATGATGGTCCGCTGCTCCATGGATGTGACAGGAGAGCGAATCGTGCACGCACGGATATCCAACCCAGCGAGCGTCCTTCCCGACGCCATGAAGCCGATCCAAGGCCTGATCAAGGCGGCGCACAACGCTGGCGTGGCGCAGTCGACGATGGATCTCGTCCACCTGCGGGCCAGCCAGGTGAACGGCTGCGGCGCCTGCGTCGTCAGCGGTGCGCTCAGCGCCAAGAAGGCGGGTGAGACCGACGAGCGCTTGTTTTCCGTGGTCGCGTGGCGGGAGGCGCCCTACTTCACCGACGCCGAACGGGCCGCGCTGGCGCTGGCCGAGCCGGCGACGCGACTCAGCGACCGGGCGGACCCGGTGCCCGACGAGATCTGGGACGAAGCAGTCCGCCACTACGACGAGTCGCAACTCGTCGGCTTGGTCCTCTGGATTGCCACGACCAACCTTCAACCGCGTGAACGCCACCACCCGCCAGATCGCGGGCGCCGCCCGGTGACGCGTGGCCCAGGCTGAGAGCGCGGCTCGGGAGGCCGAGGAGAACGCTCGGGCGGCGACGCTACCAACACCCCGCGACTACGGCTCCGGCGGACCACCCCGGCCGACCACCCCGGCCGACCACGGCTCCGGCAGCTTGATCCGATCAAGCAGTTCGGCCCGTCCCATTGGCATTGTGTTCACTGGATGTACCTATACGGTCGGCGCGTGAACACAATGCTCTGGATGACCGATTGCTCTTGCGTCCGGTGTCGTTGAACTCGGCGAGCCGGACCCACTTCACCGGTCTAACAGCCGAACCGACCGCTGGCGTCGAGGTGGTTGTCGGCGGTGTCGAGCATGTTGGAATCCCCAAGGGCGTTCCCGCAGCCGGTTATTCCAGCAAAGACTCCAGTACCGCCGGTCAGCC
>JAUTXM010000308.1 GCA_030838025.1 Acidimicrobiaceae bacterium | reverse complement strand
CATTTTGCCGAACCGGCATCGTCCAGCCGCCTCACGAGCATGTCTCTCGATCTGGAATGTCATGGCAGCGCTTCACCCCTCTCGCGCAATGCGCCAGATCGACGGCTCGGGCGCTCGCTGCTGCCGTCGCGCCAGCACCGAGTCAAGTGCGTTCCACGGTGGTGCCGGGTTCTTCCCGATTCCGACCTCAGTCTCCTTGAAAGTTGATCGACAGGCTCGCCAAATGCGCCGCCGTCGGGGCGAGGCGGTAGTACCCGATGGCGGTGAACAGCGCGCCGAGCGCGTATAGCCACCCGGTGTTGGAGAGGATGAATCCCACGAAGCCAACCAGAGACACCGCCTCGGAGAACGCCACCCTCAAGAAGAACCGCGTTCGGTAGCTGGCGGCGAGACGATCGTCATTGGTGCAGTCCAGAGGCCGCTCGAAGAGGTGCGATGCACTGAGGGCGATGGCTCCTACCGCGACGACGGCGACCGCGACCGCGGTGACGGGCAGCGGATGTGGCGTGAGCTTGGTCGTGGCCGAGAGGACGACGACGACAAGGCCAATCAGCACCAACGCGGCCGCGAAGTTCACGAACAACTGACGCAGCATTGTCAGGCCGTGCCGTCCGCCTCCGACCCGGCGGCTTTGACGTGTGATCCCCCAGCCGGGAACGATCAACCAGGACATCGCGGAAAACGCAGACCGCCAGCCCGGATCGGCGGATTGCGGACCGGATTGTTCAGGAGACTGATTTGACACGGCGAGCTGCCCGCCCCCCGCCGGGCTGGCGCGGTTTCGTTCTTGCGGCGACCAGTGCTCCCACCGTCGTCTGGACGACGGCGCCGAGGCCGAGGCGGAGGGCCGCGATCCTGTGGGCCCCGTTCGACGTAGGTCCCCGCCCCTCCATCCCCGTGCCAGTACCGCAAGACGCAGCTCCATCCCAGGATCCCCGACACGATCACTACGCCGCCGCCAAACCAGGCGTCGGATGTGACCGTGAGCAAGATCCCCAGAATCAGAAGGGCCGGCCAAAAGGCGGCAATGACCAGAGCCTCCGTCCCACCGTGCACGCGCAGATCGTACCGGACTAGGGCAACGACCGCGGCGGCTATGAGCCGCGGCTACCGGTCGACGAAGAGCCCTCCCGGGGGCGGCCCTGATCGACGATGTACGTTCTTGAGGCCACGCCACGGGGTATCAAACAAAGGGATTGAGCGACATGGGATCATTTTTTCCGGATACACAGATCGAACCGGGCGAGCGGATCCTGTTCAAGGGCAGGTCAAACCGCAGTCAGGGCAGCCGCGCCGTCAGGGGACGTTTGTTTGTAACCGACCGACTTGTCATATTCGCGCCCAACGCCTTCGACCAGCGCACCGGTGGGAACTCGTGGTCCTGCGGTCTCAGAGAGATCCAAGGTGTCGGAACAGCGAAGCGAACTCTCGAGAAGCCTTTCTCGGCCGGTGTCCGCAAACGATTGGAACTCAAGCTGGCCGAGAATCGCCAAGAACTGTTCGGAGTCAATCATCTTGAGGCAGTCGAAGAGACTCTCCGAGACGCCATATCGGGCAGTAGTTCCGCGCACTCTGGGGAGGCGCAAGACGGCAAGGTCGTCCGACATCACAAGGTCCTCGACCGACGACTATTTCTCCGGCTTATCGGGCCCGTCTCCGATCCGCCTACTAGACGCCAGAACGATCCATCTGAGCGTCCAGTGGGGTCCGGCTCGGGAACCTGAATCCACGCATATCGACGGGATTGTGCTCCTCGATCGCCTCGGATTGGTCACTCCAGGAGCTTCCGGCGCTAGTTCAGATGAAATCTGTTCTGCTCACGCGCCGCAGACCTGTGCATCCTCGGAGGAGGCAGAATCGTTGCACAGGTGCTCCTCGAGCAGCTCCGGGTGAGTGCCATGAATCCCCACACCGTGGAGGACGCCGGGATGTTCGATCGAGTATCTGATCGTGTCGCCCGCCGTCGCGGATTCATTGGGACTCGGGTCAGCTGAGGGTGACTCGGCGCCCTCGCCGTTGACGGCGACGAATCGGACTGATATCACCTTTGCGTCCAAGGAGCTACCGGTCGGACCGACCGTGAGGGCTAGGTTGCGTTCCTCCTCCACCTGACGTCCGTCTGGAAGAATCGCAGCGCGGGTGCGGTACGTACCGGTCCCATCTGCCTGGAACTCCGCACCCGTGACGTGGCGATGCCACGAACCAACGAACGCGCTCAGAGTCATAGCCTCCTTCACGTCGCTCAGCTTGGCCGTCGTGCTGCCGTGGGCACAAGCACTGACGAGGCAAAGCCCAACCAGGACGGGAACGCTACGACGCACCCGTGCATCGTGCCCGATCTGGGACGCCAGCGCGGCCGGCGGGCGCCAGCCGGCGGCGCCCTGAACAACGGCTCGGTGTTTGGAGCGAGACGACTCCTGCCGGGGTCGTTGGCTCTACGATCACATGCATGCCCGACGAACCCGCGACGGCGACCGATGCGCCGAGGAACGGTTGGACGCGGCCTGTGGCCGTTCCCGCGAACATCGACGACTCACGCCTTGAAAAGGCGAGCGGCGTCATCGAACTGCCCCTACATGTGAGTTGGAGTGGCCCTCGGATCCGCTGGGATCTAGCCGACCGGCGTCAGCGGGCTCGGGTCTACGAGATCGTATTGAGCGAAGGGACGGACGACGACGTCCGCCGGTTCATCGATGTCGACCAACTTGTCGACCTGTGGGACGACCTGTGGCTGGCGCCGCACGTCCGTTACGCCTGGGCAGACCAGATCGAGCGTCTCCGCCGGGTCCCCAGGCGGTGCTGAGCCCCTACCAGCAGGAGGTGGCCCGGCTTCT
>JAUTXM010000304.1 GCA_030838025.1 Acidimicrobiaceae bacterium | reverse complement strand
GAAGGTGGGCATTTCTCACGATCAGGTCACCGGACTCGCAATGCTTACCGACGACGGTGGCGGTGAACGGGCGGGTGGCGTTCGTCGCCCGGGGCAGGAAGGCCTCGTACCCGCTGCCGTAGAGCACCGGCCGGGGGTTGTCGCTCATGCCGCCATCGACGCTCACGTAGGTCCGGATGCCCGGGAGGGTCTTGATGGTGCCGACCGTGTAGCAGGTGATGCCCGCCGCGGCCACGATCGCCCTGCCTGGTTCGGCGGTCAGTCGCACCGATTCCGCGATACCCGCAGCCCCCGCCGCCCCGCGCACCGCGGCGGCCCATTCGGCGAGCGACGGCGCCTTTTCCCCCTCGACATACGGCACGCCAAGTCCGCCCCCGACACAGAGTTCCTCCAGGCCGAGGGGGGAAAAGAACTCGGCCAGCACCCCGGTCGCCCGTTCGAACGACGACAGCTCGAAGATCAGGCTGCCGATGTGGGCGTGGATCCCCACCAGCTCCACCGACGATCCCGGATGGCGGAGGCGGCGCACCGCGTCGGCGGCCGCCCCGCTGGCGATGCCAAAGCCGAACTTGGAGTCGTCCTGACCGGTCTGGACGTACTCGTGGGTGTGGGCCTCGATGCCCGGCGTGACCCGCAGCAGGACCTGGGGCTTCGACGTGGCGCCCGGCCGCCAGAGGCGATCGAGGCGGTCGATCTCGTCGAAGCTATCGACCACGATGCGGCCCACGCCGGCCGCCAGGGCGGCGGCCAGCTCGCCCTCGGACTTGTTGTTGCCGTGCATGACCAGCCGGCCGGCGGGGACGCCGGCGCGCAACGCCACATGGAGCTCGCCGCCCGTCGAGACGTCGATCCACATCCCCTCCTCATGGGCCAGGCGAGCCATGGCGAGGCAGAAAAACGCCTTGGATGCGTAAGCAACTCCGTCGCCGAACGCCTCAACCGCCTGGCGGCAGCGGCGCCGCAGGTGGTCCTCGTCGTAGACGAAGACCGGGGTGCCGACCTCCTGGCACAGGTCGAGCAGGTCGACGCCGCCGACCGAGAGCCGCCCACCGGCGGCGACAACGGCGCTGTCGGGCAGCAGCTCGCTGGGCAGCGGGGGCGCCGGGAGTCTGATCTCGGTCACATCCGCTCCGGGGCGGCGACGCCGAGCAGTCCGAGGCCGATGCCGAGGCCGATGCGGGCCGCTTCCACCAGCCACAACCGGGCCTGGGTCAGCTCGTCTGGCACGTCGGAGTGCAGCACGTAGCAGTCGTGGTAGAAGCCGTGGAACCGGTCGGCCAGCTCCCGGACCCAGGTCGTCACCTTGTGCGGAGCCCGCTCGGCGCAGGCCAGCGCCACCACTTCGGGCAGTTCCGACAGGGCCCGCACGACCTCGAGCTCCCTGGGGTGGGTGAGCAGCGTGAGGTCGGCTTCGGCGACCGGCACTCTGGAGACGCCGCGCTTGTCGGCCTCCCGGCCGATGCCCGCGATGCGGGCGTAGGCCATCTGCACGTAGAACACCGGGCTTTCCTTCGTCTCGGCCCGCACCTTGTCCAGGTCGACGACGGTCGCCTGATCGGGCGAGTTGACCAGGCTGAGCAGGCGCATCGCGTCGGGCCCGATGTCGTCGACCAGGTCGTCGAGATCGACGGCGTTGCCCGCCCGCTTGGACATGCGCCCGCTGGCGAGGGAGATCATCTGGCCGAGGCGAATCTCGAGGCGCTCGGGGTCGACGCCCAAGGCGGCCACGCCGGCCTTCAGGCTGGGCACCTGGCCCTCGTGGTCGGCGCCCCAGACGTTGATCACCCGGTCGAATCCGCGGGTGACGAACTTGTTCCAGTGATAGGTCATGTCGCCGGCCAGGTAGGTCCAGTCGCCGTCGGACTTGCGCAGCACCCGCTTCTCGCGGGGATCGCCGAATTCCGCGGTACGCAGCCACAGCGCCCCGTCCTCGGTGTAGGTGAGGCCACCTGCCTCGAGCTGGGCCATGGTCTCGCCCATGGCCGGGCTCTCCTCGATCGAGGCCTGGCTGAACCACTGGTCGAAGTGGATGTTGATCTCGGCCAGTTGCAACTTGATGTAGCCGAGGGTCCGCTCGGCCGCCCAGCGTCCCGCGGCCGCGATGTCGTCGGGACCGTCGTAGGCCGCGGCCAAGCCCTTGATGAACCCAGCGGGGTAGCCGCCTTCGGGAAGGGGCTCGCCATTGCGCCGGGCCAGCAGGCTGGCGCCCAGGCGCCGGATCTGGCCGCCTGTGTCGTTGACGTAGTACTCCCGACTGACCAGCCAGCCGCACCGCTCGAGCAACCGGCCGACGGCGTCACCGTAGGAGGCCCACCAACCGTTGCCGACGTGCAGCGGGCCGGTCGGGTTGGCCGAGACGAACTCGATCTGCACCGTCTTGCCTTGACCCAGGTCGAGGCGGGCGTAGTCGCGCTCGCCGCCCGCCACCACGTCCTCCAGGACGTCGTAGAGCCAGCCGTCGTCGAGGTAGAAGTTGAGGAACCCGGGACCGGCGATCTCGACCTTGTGCACGTGGCGCGGCGGGTGCTCGGTCAACTGGGCCTGCAGTTCGGCCGCCAGTTGCCGCGGCGGTCGGCCCGACCCCTTGGCCTTGGTCAAGGCGACGTTGCTGGACCAGTCGCCGTGCTCGCGGCGAGCGGGGCGCTCGAGATGCACCGAGGCGGCGTCCGCCTCGATGCCGAGCGTATTCAAGGAAGCGGCGACAGCGTCGGCGAGGGTGCTTCGGATGGCGGTCACGGTTTCCTAAATCGTCGCAGGTCTGGCAGGGGACCGAAAACGCTATTGCGGTCGCGTCGCCGACCGGGGCGTCCGCATCGTCCGGGCGACTCGCTCGGCGCTGGGCGCTGGGCGCTGGCGCTGGCGCTTTGCGCTCGGGGCTACGGGCCGCTCGGCGCTACGGGCGTTCGGCGCCACGGGCGCTCGGCGTTCGGCGCTGGCGCTGGGCGCTACGGGCGCTGGGCTACGGGCCGTCGTGGCGGTTCGGGCGATCCTCGAGGAAGGCCGCCACTCGATCGAGCAGCTCCAGTGGATCGAACGGCTTGGTGATGTAGTCGTCCGCCACCTCGCGGCCGCGGGCCACATCGTTGGCCTGGGCCTTGGCCGACAGGAGGATGATCGGTATGGACTGGGTTTCCGGCGCCCCCTTGAGCGAACGGGCCACGTCCAGGCCGTCCATTCCCGGCATCATTACGTCGAGGATGATCAGATCGGGCTGGTCGTCGCGGGCCCGGGTCAGGCCGGTCATGCCGTTCTCAGCCGAGATGACGGTGTAACCCTCGATTTCGAAGTTGACCTGGAGCAACTTGACGATCACCGGGTCGTCGTCGATTACCAACACCATCCGTGGCCCCACCGAGCCGATGGTATGGGACTCAGCTCCGGTACCGCCGTCGAGCCCAGCTCCGGTCGCTAAGCTCGGCGCCGGGCCCTCGTAGCTCAGGGGATAGAGCACCGCCCTCCGGAGGCGGGTGCGCAGGTTCGAATCCTGCCGGGGGCACCGACCGGGAGGGGGACATGACTGACATCGCGCACCATCATCGGCGGGCGCTCGACGAGACACGCAAGATCGTGGCGGGCATCACGCCCGAGCAGCTGAGCCAACCGACGCTGGACGGGGACTGGAACGTCCGGGCCCTGCTCAACCATGTCGTGACCGGCAACTGGTGGGCGGCCGAACTCGGCGCCGGCCGGACCATCGCCGATGTCGGCGACCGGCTCGACGGCGACATTCTCGGCGACGACCCGCTGGCAGCGTACGACGACTCCGCGAGGGCGGCGGCCGAGGTCTTCGAAGCGCCAGGCGCCCTGGACGCGCCCTGCGCGGTGTCCTACGGCCCGGTGCCCGGGTCGGTCTTTGCCGGGCATCGGTTCACCGACGTCCTGATCCATGGCTGGGACCTGGCGAAATCGACCAACCAGGACAGCACTCTCGATCCCGAGTTGGTCGACGCCTGCATCGCCGTCATGGAACCCCAAACCGCACTCCTGAACTCGGGCGCGTTCGGTACCCGAGTCGAGGTTTCCGACGACGCCGACGCGCAGACCCGCCTTCTCGGCCTGCTGGGGCGCCGGGCGTGAGTGTGACTAGGCGCTGCTAGGGCGAGCCGCGGGCGGGCACCTGCCCCGCGCCTGACCTGGGCCTGCGCCCGATTTCGCGCACGAAAACGGACGCGGTATGGCGCAAACGCCGTGATTCGCCTCCGATCCGAAGCGCTGCGCCATTTTCGCGTCATGACGCGGAATGCGGAACTCTCGTCTGACCTGCGATTTCTCGCTTCACTCTCACGAGAGAAACCCTCAAGCGACGAAGGCGGCCCTACGACACATCGGACCCAACTCCCCCAGCTGTCAAGGAGATGCAATGGGTCCCAAGCTGCTCAAGATCGTCGTGGCGATTGTTACCTGTTGTGTTCCCGTCTTGGCCCTCGCTCCGCCCGCCCATGCCGACGGGCCGAGCGACATCGTCACCCAGGTAAACAATCTTCGAGCGACGGTCACTGCAGCCCCTCTGGCCACCGACGCGACCCTCACCTCGGCGGCCCAGCAATGGGCCAACCATATGGCCAGCACCGGTGTGCTGGCCCACAACCCCAACCTGGCTAGCCAGGCGCCCTCCGGATGGACCAAGATCGGAGAGAACATCGGCGACGCCTTCAGCCTGACCGCGGTGTACAACGCGCTCGTTGCCAGCCCCGACCACTACGCCAACATGGTCGACAAGGCGTTCAACCGAACCGGGGTCGGGGTGGCCACCGACACCAAGGGCCAGGTGTGGCTGGCGGAGGCCTTCGGCGCCTATCCGCCGCCACCGGTGGCCACGTTCGTGTTTCCCACCAGCGGCACGGTGATCTTCCCGTCTGCCCAGGCGTTCAGCTGGCAGCAGGTTGCCGGCGCGGTGTACTACTGCCTGACCGTCGGCACGACCCAGGGCGGGGTCGACCTGGTCAACAGCGGGCTGCTCGCCGCCAACCAGCTCAGCTTCACCGTCCCGGCGCTTCCGGGCGGCCAGCAGCTGTGGGCCCGGATCTATAGCTACGTGCAGTCCACCTGGACCTGGGCCGACGTCAGGTTTTCGGTGACCGGCCCGAGCACCGCCACCTTCACCCGGCCGCTCGCGGGAGCGACGAATGTCGACACCACCCAGCCGTTCACCTGGGCGCCCGTCGCCAGTGCCAGTCACTACTGGCTCAGCATCGGAACGACCCTCGGCGGCTACGAGCTGCTCAACACCGGCTCACTCCCCGCCACCCAGACCAGCGACGCCGTGCCCGCCCTCCCGGCGGGGCGCACGCTGTGGGCCCGGGTGTACAGCTACATCGCCGGTAGCTGGGTCCACTACAGCGACGTCAGCTTCACCGCCGCGGCGCGGTGACCCGAGCCACCGGGCCCCGGCCCCTGGCGCCGCCCTGGCTGACGCGTGGCGCTAGTGCTGGTGCTTGGGACACCACCACGTGGTTCGGGTAGCAACGGTCGCCCGGAGGAGTGGGGTCCCGTCCTTGGGGCACAACCCGCCCCGATGGCGCTGCGGCATCAACTCCCCGGTGTGCGAGCCACCCCGCTCGAGGAAGTCGCGCAGGGTGGATCGGAGGTGGCGGTGCAGCCGGCGAAGCTCCGCGTCGGTGAGTGACGTGGCGGGTCGGGTTGGATCGAGCCCGGCCCGCCACAGGATCTCGTCGGCCGCCAGATTGCCGACCCCCGCCACGCGCGACTGATCCATCAGTCGACCCTTGAGCGACATCCGGCTCACCCGTCCGGAACCATCGGCCGCCGGGGCGGCCGGGCGAGGTGGCGGCAGGCGTGACGACGCCAGAGCCTGGCGCAACTGGGCGAGTGTGACCGTCAAGGCGTCAGGACCCATCCGCGTGAGCCCCGGATCGAGTGTCACGCCGCCCAGGCGGCGCGGATCGCGCATGACCAGCCGCCCGCCGTCTGCGAACTCGAGCGCGAAGCGATCCCACCGGGTCTCCTCCCGGTTGGACGAATACCACAGGTCGTCCATGCCGGCGGTGCCATCGACGATGAGGCGTCCACTCATCCCGAAACGAAGGCCGAGCACCGGGCCGGATGCACTCGTGGGCAGCATCAGCAGCTTCCCCTGCCGATCGGCGCTCACCAGGCGCCGCCCCACCAACGCCGGGGGCAGGTCGGCCGCGGTCAGGCCACCCTTCAGGTACCAGGCGTCCGGTGCCGACACCGCGGCGATCTCGCGACCGAGGGCCTGGCGCTCCGCCAGCCTGCGGTACGCCTCGACCTCGGCCAGTTCCGGCATGACTCGAACGTACCGAGCCAGCGGCTAGTCCTGAACCAAGCGTAGGTCTGCCGGTTTAGGGCTCCGGTTCGGGATGGGCCTTGTGCTGTGGGGGTTTTCGCGGCTGTGGGTTGGTGGCTGGCCGGGTTTG
>JAUTXM010000303.1 GCA_030838025.1 Acidimicrobiaceae bacterium | reverse complement strand
GTACTGCCCGCGATCAGTGCCGCTGGCCTCACCGTCGCCCTCGCGCCCGGCGACGACAGCGATACCGTCGGCCGCCAAGCCGTCACGACATGGCCGGGCCAAGTCCGCGGCCGAGACGACGATGGGGACCTGGCCGACCAGCGGGCCGCCGATGTGCTCCCCGTGCTCGTCCGCCGGCCGTGGAAGCACCTCCAGCAGGCGGTCGACCAGCTGGGTGAAGACCCCCCCGACGAGGCCCTGCACGAAATTCGGATCCGGGCCAAGCGGATGCGGTATGCCGCCGAGGCGGTCGCCGGGGTGATCGGCAAACCGGCTCGCCAACTGGCGGTCGCGGTGGCTGGCGTCCAGGGCGTCCTCGGGGACATGCAAGATGCCGTCGTCGCCGAGACGTGGCTGCGCCGCCAGGCCAGTAGCGGTCCTGCCAGCCGGGCGCTGGTGGCGGGCGAGCTCGTCACCCTGGAGCGCCAGAAGCAGGCCGCGTGCCGCAAAGACTGGGTCCGGCCGTGGAAGACGGCGTCGAAGAAGTCGCTACGCAAGTGGCTGAAGCGCTGACCTGACCTGATTAGGCCGCCCGCCGCCCGCCGCCCGCCGGCCACCCGCCGCCCGCCGCCCGCCGGCCCGTCATAGCACTACATGCATCCTGGCGGTCATGTTCTGCTATGAAGCTCGATCGGGAGGCGCCCCGAAGGGGCCGGCAGGTGGCCTGAGCCCTGAGTCGCCATGTTCTACAGTCGCCAGTCGTGCGGATTGCTGCCCTCGACCTCGGGAGCAACTCGTTTCACCTCCTGGTCGCCGACGCCCACCCCGATGGGACCTTCGAGCCGTTGGTCCGGGAGAAGGAGATCCTGCGACTGGCGGACAACGTGACCCGAAACGGGCGCATCGGCGAGGAGACCGCGGCCCAGGCGGTCGAGGTGGTGCGCCGGTTCCGAGCCCTGGCGGAATCCGTTGACGCCAATGAGATCGTGGCGTGTGGCACCAGCGCCCTCCGTGAAGCCGAGGACTCGGCTGCCCTGGTCGACCGGATCGAAGGCGAGGCCGGCGTCCGAGTCGACGTCATCAGCGGCAAACAGGAGGCCCGGCTGATCTTCGCGGCCGTCCGGGCCAGCGTGGTCATCGACCCGGCGCCCGCCCTGGCCCTCGACCTGGGCGGGGGCAGCCTGGAGCTGATGATCGGCGACCAGCTGGGCCTGGCGTGGTCGAAGAGCGTGAAGCTCGGGGTCGGCCGCCTGACCGCGGAGCTGGTACGAGGCGATCCCCCCACCGCGGCCGACCGGCGCCGGCTGGCCCGCCGGCTCATCGCGGTCCTGGCGCCGATCGCCATGGAGGTCGAGAGCCTCAGCCCCGAGATGCTCGTCGGCAGCAGCGGAACCCTCTGCGCCTTGATCCGCATGGCTGCCGCCCGCCGGACCGGCACCGTGCCCCCTTCGGTCAACCAGTTGAAGGTTCGCAGCAAGGACCTGCTGGCGGTGCACGAACAGATCTTCGAGCTCAGCGCCGCGGAGCGGGAGAAACTCCCCGGGATCGATGCCCGCCGCGCCGACCTGCTCCCGGCGGGATCGATGCTCCTCACCACCGCCATGGAGCTGTTCGGGCTGGACGAACTCGTCGGCTCGGAGTGGGCCCTCCGTGAGGGCATCGTGCTCGACGCCATCGGTCACCACACGCAGGCCGATTGGAGCGGCGAGCCCCGAAACCTCCGGCGGGAGTCCGTCGACGACCTGGCCCGGCGATGCAACTGGCAGGAGCGCCACGCCCGCCAAGTGGCTCGCCTCGCAGTGGACCTCTTCGACGGGACGGCGGAACTCCACGGCCTGGGCCATCACGAGCGTGACCTGCTCGAGCACGGCGCGTTGCTGCACGACATCGGCGAGCACGTCAGCATCGAAGGCCACGACAAGCACACCGCCTACCTGATCCAACATGGACGGCTGCGAGGCTTCGCGCCCGACGAGGTCGCCGCCTTGGCCTCGCTCGGCCGATTCCACCGGCGGGGCAACCCCAAGCTGTCGTTCGAGCCCTTCGCCTCCCTGCCCCCGGCCCGGCGGGAACGGGTGACCAAGCTGATCGCCCTCCTGCGCATCGCCGACGGGTTGGACCGCAACCATGCCGGATCGGTCGAGGGCATCGGCGTCAAGCTCGAGGATCGACGGGTCCGGCTCCTTATCCACGCCACCGGCGACATCGACCTCGAACTGTGGGGGCTGCGGCGCAAACGGGAGCTGTTCGAACGGGTCTTCGACGTCCCTCTCGAGTTCGAAGTCGTCGAGGACTAGCCACCGGCGACGTCAAGACGTCCAGACGTCCAGACGTCGAGACCTCGACGTGGCGGCCGCGCCGAGGTGGTCACAGCCCTCAAGTACCCTGGGCCAGCGGTGCGTAGCCTTGGTCGGCTTCTGATTATCGCCCTCGTCGCAGGTGTCAGCCTGGCCCTGGGCATCACCGGTCTCGCCATTCCGGTGAGTGCCCTCATGAACGGAGCCACCGACTCCATCCCCAACCCCCTGCTTGACATCTTCAAGCAGCAGGCGCAGCGCTCGATTGTCTACGCCGCCGACGGGACGGTCTTGGCCGTGCTGCACGCCACCGAGAACCGTTCCCCGGTGAGCTTGCAGCAAGTGCCGCAGGACCTGATCGATGCCGTGATAGATACCGAGGACGCCCGCTTCTTCACCCACGGCGGCATCGATATCAAGTCGACCGTTCGGGCCCTCGCCTCAGATGTGAAGAGCGGCGCCGCGGTCCAAGGTGCGTCGACCATCACCCAGCAGTTGGTCAAGACGGTGCTCAACACGCCGGAGAAGACCCTCGACCGCAAGGTCAAAGATGCCGTCATCTCCTCCCGGCTGGAGGGTCGGTACTCGAAGAACCAGATCCTCGAGGCATATCTCAACACCGTCTATTTCGGCAACGGGGCCTACGGGGTCCAAGCCGCGGCCGAAACCTATTTCAACGAAAACGTGGTCGACGTGAAACCGGTACAGGCGGCGCTCCTGGCGGGCATGATCCGCGACCCCTTCGGCTACGACCCGATCCAGAACCCCCGTGACTCCCTTGCCCGGCGCAACTTCGTGCTGCAACGGATGGTCATCCAGCACCACCTCACGCCGGCCGACTCGACCGAGCTGGCCCAGACCCCGATCCCCGCCAAGCTCACGCCACCGACGGGCACGACCGACACCAAGGACGACTACTACGTCGAGCGGGTCAAGCAGGTGCTGCTCAACCAGAGCAAGACGCTCGGGTCGAACTACAACGAGCGCTACAACGAGCTGTTCAAAGGGGGGCTGCGGATCTACACCAATCTCGATCTGAACCTCCAGCACCTGGCCGAGCAGGGTGTGGCCGCAACCCTGCCGGCGCTCGCTACCAAGAATGGCTTCACCGCCGCCTTGGCATCGATCGACCCGACCAATGGCAAGGTGCGGGCGATCGTCGGAGGCCCGGGCTTTGACCAGGTCAAGTTCGATCTGACCCAGGGACTACGCCAGCCGGGCTCTGGTTTCAAGGTCTTCACGCTGCTGGCGGCCTACGAAGCCGGCTATGGCCCCAACGACACCGTCGATTCGTCGTCGCCGTGCGCCATCAAGTTCAACGGCAACACCGCCCTGCTGAAGACGCCCATCAACAACGACGAGGGCAAGGGCTCGGGGCCCATCAGCGTGATCTCGGCGACCGCCAACTCGGTCAACTGCGCCTTCGTCCGCATCGCCCATGAGGTCGGCCTGAGCAAGGTGGTCGAGATGGCCCATCGACTGGGCCTGCAGGAATCGTTCCCCCTGAACCCGTCGCTCGTGATCGGCTCCGAGGAGACGACCGTCTTGGAGATGGCTGGTGCCTACGCCACCCTCGCGGCCGACGGCGTCTACCACCAGCCCAGCTTCATCGACCGCATTGTCGACAATGGTGGCAAGACCGTCTACACGGCCAACACCGCGGGCAAACGGGTCCTCGATCCCCAGATCGCCCGCGAGGCGGTCATGACGTTGCGGGCCGTGGTCCAATACGGCACGGGGACCGGTGCTGCCCTGCCCGATCGCCCCGTGGCGGGCAAGACCGGCACCACCGAGCACAACACCGACGCCTGGTTCAACGGGATCACGCCGCAGCTGGCCACCACGGTGTGGATGGGCGACCCGAAGGGACGAACGCCGATGCAGTATCCGAGCACGCCGATCTCCGTCTTCGGGGGAACCTACCCGGCGACCATCTGGCATGTGTTCACCGAAGCCGCGCTGGCCGGCCAGCCCGCGATCAACTTCCAATCGCCCGACTTCGGGCGGATCCCATCGGGCAAGCTGATTACCTCCAACCAGTTGCGCGCCGACTCACCCTTCGACCTCCAGCCCACGGTTCCGCGAGCCTTCGGCGGCACCGTGCCCTCCAGCTCCTCGGTCCCCGGGACCAGCGTGGCGCCGCCGCCGACATCGCCTGGGACCACGACGCCGAGCGCAACGACGACTCCCACCACACCGAGGCGCACGACGACCACGGTGTGCGCGGTCATTTCCCACACCACGATCACCTACTGCCACCGTTGACGACGCTGACCGACGCCAACCTCGAGGCCCTGCTCGCCGTCCAGGCGCTGGACACCGATCTCGACCGCTGCCGGGTCCGTCTCGCATCGCTGCCCGAGCGAGGCGAGCTGGCCGCCATCGACCTTCAGCTGGCGGCTCTGGAGCAGAGCCGGTCGGCGGCCGCGGCCGAGCGCGACGCGGTGGCCGACCGCCAGGCGTCGTTCGAGCACAATCTGGCCACCGTCGAGAGCCGGGCCGCAGAGATCAAGAAGCGTCTCTACGGCGGAACCGTGTCCGCCACCCGCGAGCTCCAGGCCATGGCGGCGGAGGTCGACTCACTCACGGCCCGGGCCTCGGAGCTCGAGAGCCGGGCGCTCGAGGCGATGGACGAACGCGAACCGCTCGACGCCCGAGTCGACAAGATCGACGGGGAAAAGTCCTCGCTGCTGGCGGCTCGGGCGGCGGTGGGGGAGCGGCTCGCGGCCCGCGAAGCCGAGGTGGCGGCCGAAACCGACACCCTCAGCACGGCGCGGGCGCAGGCCGCGACCCAGGTCCCCGAGGACCTCGCGGTCGCCTACAACCGGCTCCGGCAGCGCCTCGGGGGAGTCGGCGTGGCCCGGTTGGTCGGGTCGCGATGCGATGGTTGCCATCTGAGCCTGGCGGCCACCGAGATCGATCAGCTGCGCCGGCAGCCGCCCGGGACGCTCACCTTCTGCGAGCAGTGCGGGCGGATCCTGGTGGCAACGCATCCGTGACGCAGCGCTCCTAGCGGGGAAAACACCTCGTTGGGGGAGGGAGTGTCCCCCCTCTCTTTCCCCCGAACGGGGGCGGCATGGTGAGGCGGCCGTCCCATACGTTCGCCTCCTCTGCGGCTGGGAGGGGTACCACAGCGCGGCTGGCCGATCCGGCCAGGCGGGCCGTTGCCGCACCCGGACGCGCCAGTCAGAGCGCTAATTACACCTAGGCCAATACGGCAGGGGGAATGTCGGACATGCCTCGCAAGGTAGGAGTCTTGGCCTGGTTGAACGTGGTGCTCGTTGGCGCCCTCGTGTTGGGACTGGTCTACACGTTGCGGCTGTACCCGCGTCTCGACGCCGGCCAGCGGGTCGTCGACAACCTCAATCCGGCGTTCGCACCGGCGCGGGCCCAGGGTGATCGCCTCGGCGTCGACTACATCTCCCATGCCGTTGACCTCCTCGACCCCGTGACCACGGACAAGGGTTCCGGAGCTTCGGAGGTCCCCAAGCTCGTCTCCCTTGTGTCCTCCAAGACGGGCCTGAGCGCGGCGGCCGTCGTGGCGACCCTCCAGGACAAATTTCCCCATACCTTGGCCCTTCTCCAGGCGATTCCCCTCAGCTCGGTGACGGCGGAACTCCCGGGGTTCCTCGACTTCGTGGCGTCCGAGCTGAAGGTCACGACGCCGCAGCTGGTGACGACCTTGCAGACCAGTTTCCCGCATCTGTACCAGGCCGTAGCCAACCTCCCGACGGTCACAAACGGCTGGAACGACGTTCCCAAGATCGACGGTTTGACCCGCTTCAACGGCACTGCGGTGAAGACCGCGCCGCAGGTCCGTGACTACTTCAGCCAGGACGTGGTTCCGATCGTGGAGAAGAACGGCAGCAACTTCCACCGCGTCTCCAAGTATTTCCCGCCGGTTAAGGACATACCGATCCTGCTGACGGCGATCGGCGGCATTGCGGTCCTCTTCGGGCTGCTCATGATGCTGCGGTCGGCGTCGGGGAACGTGGGTCACAAGGAAGCGAACGTCACCTGGACCATCGTTCTCCTGCTCGGCGTGCTGGTCCTCGGCATCGTGTTCGGAGCCCAGATCTACCCGCGCCTCGACGGTGGCTCACATCTGGTGCGAGATGCACGACCAGGCTTTGTGCCGCAACGGCTGGCGGGCGACCGAGCGGGGATCAACTTCGTCTCCAACGTGGTCGACATGGCCGGCCCGATCATGAACGACAACGGGAAAGCGGGCGACGACATCAAGTCGCTCCTGACCACGCTGTCGAGCAAGACCGGTTTGAGCCAGCCCCAGCTGCTGGCCGCCGTCAAGGCCAAGTTCCCCCACACCGCCGCCCTCCTGCAGGCCGTCCCCCTGTCGGCGGTGAACGCCGAGATCCCAGGGGTCCTCGACCTGTTGCACGTCGTTTTGAACGCCACGCCCGACCAGGTGCTCACGACCCTCAAGACCAATGTGCCCGGACTCACCCAGTCGATCGTCAACCTCCCGCTGGTGGTCAACGGCTGGGACAACTATCCCGGCGGGCGCCAGCTGACCCGCTTTAACGGGTCGGCGGTGACCAATGCGCCCCAGCTGCGGGACTACCTCAGCGCCGATGTGGTGGCGGCGCTCGAGAAGGTGGCGCCCGACTTCAACAAGCTGGACACCATCAAGCCCGACCTCACGCTGTTCCCGGGGCTGTTGACCATCCTGGGTGGCCTGGTCGTGATCTACGGGATCATCATGTTGATCGTGGTCAACCTGCCTGACCCCGACGCCGAGATGCGGGCCCGCAAAGCCCGGGGGCCAGGCGGTAGACGGGCTGCGGGCGCGGAAGGGCTCGGCTGAGCGACGCCCGTCGTCAGTCGATCGTCGAGTCGATCGTCGAGACCTCGTGATGGCCGGTGAGTTCGCCGGCCATCACTGGTCCCGGTAGTACGTTGCCGGGTGGGGCCAGGGGACAGGCCCAGGCCGGGTCGTAGGCGCACGATGGGTTGTAGGCGAAGTTGAGGTCGATCACCAAGGTGGCGCCGTCCCCACCGAGGTCGGCACCTTTGACGGTGTCGATCAGATAGCGCCCGCCGCCGTAGGTCGCCTTGCCCGCCAGGGCATCTTTGACGGGAATGAAGAGGCCACCCCCGTAAGAGGCCAACCACCAGACGTCGAGTTGGCCCCGTTCGCCCCGTTCGCCCAGGTGGACCCGGCCGATGCGATCGAAGGCGACGATGCCGTCGGTGCCCGTTGGTACCTCCATGCGGGCGGGCGGAAGGTCGGTATCCACCTCGGCTTGGAATCGTTGGTCGGGATCGTACGGTGCGACGGGAAGCCCCCGAAACGACGCTCGGGACTCGGGGAGCAAAGGCGAATCCGGGTGGTGGCGAAAGAGGTCGTCGCGCTCGTCGCGCCACCGCTGGTGGGCCGAGCCGATGTCGCTCGACGCCCGGATCTCGGCATAGAGGGCGGCAACGCGCCGGCGCCAGTCCAGCAGTGTGAGCGACATCGAGCCGGGCTAGTCGCGGTGCGTGCGCCGGTCGCGGTGCGTGCGCCGGTCGCGGTGCGGGTGGCGGCGCGGGTCGGGGCGGGGGTCGCGGTGGGGGTCGCGGTGCGAGTGGATCGGTGCGAGGTTCATGTGGTGGGTCATCTGGCTATGGCTGACGGTGTGAGCCGTCCGCCGCCGGCGACCGCAACCCTAGCGACGCCGTGGTGACGGCGACATTGGGCTGGCTGTCGGCGCCCGGTTACTGGCTGGGCCGGCTCTTCTTCCAGCGGGCCCTGGCCGGCATCTACCTCGTCGCCTTCGTGGCGGCGGCCAACCAGTTCCGGCCCCTCCTGGGGGAGCGGGGCCTCCTGCCGGTCCCGGCGTTCGTGGCGCGGGTTGGGTTTTGGCGATCACCCAGCATCTTCCAGCTGCACTACTCCGACCGATTCTTCGCCCTGGTCGCCTGGAGCGGGTCGGCGCTGGCGCTGGCTTGTGTCGCCGGACTACCGGAGCGCGGTCCGCTGTGGTGCTCGATGCTGGCCTGGTTGGCGCTCTGGGTCCTCTACCTGTCGATCGTGAATGTGGGCCAGCGTTTCTACAGCTTCGGCTGGGAGACCCTCCTCTTGGAGTCCGGCTTCATCGCTGTCTTTCTCGGACCGTCCCATCTTGCCCCGCCGACGATCGGGATCGTGGCGCTGCGGTGGCTCCTCTTCCGGTTGGAATTCGGGGCCGGCTTGATCAAGCTGCGGGGCGATCCCTGCTGGCGCGACCTGACGTGCCTCGTCTACCACCACGAAACCCAGCCGCTTCCCGGCCCACTCAGCTGGTATTTCCACCACCTTCCACTCCGGGTCCACAAGGCCGAGGTGGTCGGAAACCATGTCGCCCAGCTGGTCGCACCGGTCTTGCTCTTCGCCCCCCAACCGGTCGCAGCCATTGCGGCCGCCGTGATCGTGATCACCCAGGCCTGGCTCGTCCTCAGTGGCAACTTCGCCTGGCTCAATGTCCTGACCATCGTGTTGGCGTTGAGTTGCGTCAGCGACCGGTACGCCCAGCTGGTGGTGTCCGACGCTCTCGGGCCGCCGGTTGCGCTGGTGGCCGGTCCCCGCTGGTGGCAGGCGGCGGTGGTTGCCCTGGCACTGCTGATCGCGGTGCTGAGCCGCTTCCCGGTGCGCAACATGGCCTCGCGGCGCCAGATGATGAACTCCAGCTTCGACCCGTTCCACCTGGTCAACACCTATGGCGCGTTCGGTCGGGTGACGAAACGCCGTTACGAGGTGGTCATCGAAGGGGCCGACGCGTCGGTGATCGACGAGACGACGTCGTGGCGGGAGTATCACTTCAAGGGGAAGCCCGGCGACCCGCAGCGACGGCCCCCACACGTGGCGCCCTATCATCTGCGCCTCGATTGGCTGATGTGGTTCGTGCCCCTCTCCCGGGGTGCTGACCAGGGGTGGCTGATGGCCCTGCTCGGCCGGCTTTTGGACGGCGACGCGCCCCTGCTCAAGCTGCTGCGGGCGAACCCCTTTCCCGGACAACCGCCGCAGTGGATCCGGGCCAGCCTGTACCACTACCGCTTCAGCAGCCCCGCCGAGCGCCGCGAGACGGGGGCGTGGTGGGTGCGCACCAGGACCGCGGAGCTGGTGCCGCCGCTACGGCATGCTGTGCCATGACGCTGGACGAGGAGGAGTGCTGGGCCCTGCTGGCCACGGCGCGCCACGGTGTTCTGGGGACGGTCCACCCGCAGCGGGGCGTCGATGCCGTGCCCGTGGTGTTCGCGGTACTGCCCAACGCGACGGCGGGGGCCGAGGCGCGACCCTCGGTCGTGATACCGCTCGACACGGTGAAGCCCAAGCGTTCCGCCCGGCTGCGGCGTCTGGCCAATATCGAGGGCGATGCCCGCTGCGTCCTGCTGGTCGACCGCTACGACGAGGACTGGTCACAGCTCTGGTGGGTCCGCCTGCACGCCGTGGCGACAGCATCGTCGTCGGATGCGAGCGAAGCGGTCCTCGGTGCGCTCTCCGAGCGGTACCCGCAGTACCGGCCCCCGGGATCGGTGGTGGCTGTGATGACCCTCGCGCCCACGGAGTTGACCGGTTGGCGCGCGTCGTGACCGCCCTGCAGCGGCAGGCTCCAGCCGATGGCGGCCGCCCCGGGTCACGATGGGGAAATGTCACTCCGCGGGGCGCTGGCCCTCCAGGCGGGCCACGTACCGGGCCGCCGAGTTGGTGACGGCCCGGGCCCCGTCATCGACCACGACCCGGCCCCACCAGCCTCCGTAGACCCGTTGGAACCGGAACTGGCTGACCCGGCGGGCGATGTCGGTCACCGTGGCGGCGTCCAGCGGGATGAGGTTGGGATAGCTCCACATGAAGCTGACCCAACGCCGATCCTGGACCACGGTGATGGTGTCGCCCGTGAGCAGCGCTCCCTGCCCACCGGCGCCCGCGGGCCAGTGCAGCACGGCGGCGCCGTCGAAGTGACCACCGATGCGAGCCAGCGTGAGGCCGGGCACCGGTTCGATCGTCTCGGCGTCCCACACCACGACATGGTCCGATGGGCGCATCAACCACGCCCGGTCGGCCGCAGGGACGTACACGGGCGCGTCGAATGCTTCGGCCCAGTCGATCATGGCGCCGTAGAAATGGGGATGTGACGCGCAGATGGCGGCGATTCCGCCGAGGAGGCGCACCGTGGCGACGGTCGTGTCATCGAGCAGCGAGATGCAGTCCCACAGGACGTTGCCCGTTTCTGTTTGCACCAATAGGGCGCGCTGGCCGATGGCGAAGCCCGGGTTCGTCCCGATTCCCACCAGGCCCGGCTCCTCGTCGCGCAACTCGTTGGTGTGGTCGCGGGCCAGATCGGCCTGCGTCGTCCATTGTTGGCCCTCCCATCCGACGTATTGGCGCTCGTCTTTGCAGATGGCGCAGCCCGTCGGCGGCTCTGGGGTCTCGGCGTGCTGTACGCCGCACGTGAGGCAGATCCAAGCGGGCACCGCGTTCAGCTTCGTCCGGTCCTGGGTTTGGGCTTCGGCATAGGCTTAGGAGATGCCCCTTGACGGCGAATACCAACCCAGCCCGGCACAGTGGGTGCGCGACCAGGTCGAGGCCTACGAGCGCTCGGGCGGGCGCGAGGCCAACACCCTCCGCGACACCGGGCTTCCGGTGGTCATCGTCACGACCAAAGGCAACAAGAGCGGCAAGGTTCGCAAGACGCCGCTGATGCGGGTCGAGCACGGCGGCGAGTACGCCTTGGTCGCGTCCAAGGGTGGGGCCCCGACGCATCCCGTCTGGTACTACAACCTCAAGGCCAATCCCGATGCCGTGACCATTCAGGACGGACCCGAGCCGTTCGATGCCGAGGTCCGCCAAGTGACCGGTGACGAACGAGCGCAGTGGTGGGATCGGGCCGTGGCCACCTATCCGCCGTATGCCGAGTACCAGACCAAGACCGACCGCGAGATCCCGGTCTTCGTCGCTACACCGCGCTCGCCGGCCGGCTAGCCCGCCAACTCCGCCTGGGCTGTGGCGCCCGTCGAGCGGTGATGCGTCGTGCCATGGGGCCGGTGCCGGTAGCCCAGGACCCACCCCCGGCAGAGGTCCCAGTCACACGAGCAGGGTTCTGCCGCGCGCCCGTCTGCGTGCAGTTGGTCCACGGTCGTCCCCGCTGTAGCGGCATAGGCGTCCTCGAACTCGTGGGCCGTGATCCTGGGTCGGGCGAGTGATCCAGACGGCGCAGGTACCAGTGCTCGTTTCATATGACGTGATTCGACGCAGACGTGCATGTCGTACTTGTTCCCTCCGACGGCGCCGGCGGCACGCGTCCTTGCCGTATTTTTTTCAGGAACCACGCGCCGACCTGAGTAACGGCGTAGTTCCGCGTCGTCACGTCAGCGTCCTCCTTGGCCCAGATTCGCCCGTGCCTCGTCGAACTCGGTGAATACCGGGGCAATCCTCGCCACCCCCACCTTGCCGAGCAGGTCGAGGACCGGCCCCGGGCAGGCGACGATCGCGGCGCGACCACCGTGGTCGTGCACTCCCCGGATGCCTCCTATGACAACGCCAAGTCCGGCCAGGTCGATGCGCTCGACCTCCGAGAGGTCAAGGATCACCAATCGTTCGTCGACCGCCGCCCGGAGGGTGGCCCGGAGTTCGGCCGCCAATCCGCTGTCGAGCCCGCCGCAAATCGAGAGCACCACTGGTTCGTCCGTCACCCCAGGTACGGGGCGCTCGCCGGACAACGCTGCCGGTAGATGGTCGAGCACGGTTGTTCCCCCTATACCCGTGCTCGATGCGTTGATGCCCATCTGCCGGCCACCGGGCCCGACCACGGCCGTGTGGGGTGTTGGGCGCGTGCCCCTTGGGTGCCGGTGGCGCTTTGGGCTTGTGCGCCTTGGGCGCGTGCGCTTTGGGCGCCCGCGGCGCTCAGGTTCGTGCCGACCCGGATGGGCATACAGGACTCCTGGCTTCGACGAAATCCGCTCTGTGCGGCGCCACCAGGGTCTGGAGTAACGCTCCCGACCCCGCCTCTCGGCGGGACGCACGACCCGTATCGAGGGGTCGTGCTCCGCCCAGGATACACCGCGTCAAGGCGCGCCCTTGGACGACGCCAAGGGCGCGGGCCGGGTGTACGGTGGGACTCGACACGGCGCAAGATCCCCCACCGCGTCGGGACCCGCTCGATGCTCGAGTGGCATCCGGGGGCGTTGCTCCGGACCTTGGTAGCGCAGCGACTCGTGCGTCAGCGAGCAAGGGAGATAACTGCACATGCGACCGATTGTCGTCCGCTTGGTTCGTCACCGGGACAGCGTTTCGACTGCCCGTTCCACCCGATCACGGCTCCTGGGATGAGTACGCTCCTCCCGAGCACCAGACCCGCGATGGACGATCCAGGGTCCGACGACGCCAGCGAGCACGCGGTCAGTCGGGTCGTGCTGATCGATTCCCGTCCGGATCGGCGGGCTGTGATGAACTTCCTGGTGGGACGATGCCCATCGTTGACGGTGGTCGGACTGGCGGGAAGCCTGGACGAGGCCGAGACCCAGATTCGCGATGCGCATGCCGATGTCGCGCTGCTGGAGATCCAGATGCCGGTGCCCGAGGGTCTGGCCACCATCGGTGCCCTCCGCCAGGCATTTCCCGACCTCCGGATCATCGTGTGCTCGTTCCATCTCGACGCCGCCACCCGCGACGAGGCGCAGGTGCGGGGCGCGGACGGCTACCTCATCAAACCGGTCAGCATCAGGGACTTGGCGGTACTCACGGGCTGAGCTCCGGGGCCGTCGCGCCTTCGGCGGCCGCTCGGTCGGGCGGGGCCGTCCCGCCCTTCGGCGGCCGCTCGATCACGGAACCGTGGTGGTCGGGACCTGTCCGATGGTCGTCGATGTCTGTCCGAGGGTTGTCGGAGTGAACCGGGTGGTCGAGGTGATCCCACCCAGCGTGGTGGTCGATCGGCTCTGGAACAGGGTGGTCGTCGTCGAGGCGGCGGTCGGAACCGTCGTCACCGGGATCGTTGTGGCCGTGTCCTTGGCCGTCGCCTTGGTGTCCAGCTGACTGGGCTTCTGCGGAAGATCCCGCAAGGCAATCGCGGCTTCTCCGACCGTGCCGCGCTCGTGGGGTTGTATCGAACGGTAGTTGTGCCGGGGAATCCACGCCAGGGCGAGGAGTGTGATGATCACGGCACCGGCGACGCCGGAGAGGCCGCGAAGCACGGGCCGCCCTGAGGTGTGGGACCAGGTCCAGGTGGCGGCTCCCTTGGCGGCCCGCCAAAGCATGAGCACGATGCCGAGGATCGGGATCGCCAGCACGATGAGCTGCAAGACGTCGGAGATCCCACTGAGGGTGTTCCCGCCGCTGAAGGCCTTGCCGGTGTCGTGCCACAACTTGTCGGCGGACGATGCTGCGGTGGCCATGATCCGCGGCAGGTGGATGAGCACGGTGACGAGCTCGAACACCAGCAGGGGCACCACGACAAAGACCCAAGCGGTGATCGCCCAGCGGACCCATGGCTTCAACACCGCGACCCGCTGGTCGGGCTTGCGCCCGGGGATCGCACTACTCAGGACCGGACCGATACGGGCGAAGAGATCCGGGACTCCAGTGAGGTCGGCGACGATGTAATAGCCGTCGAGACGGATCACCGGCAGGAGCTGATGGACGATCTCCAGGTGCTCGATCAGTACGAGGAGCAAGAGCGGTTCGAGGTGGGTCGCGAAGTAGGCGCCGACGGTGGCCAGGACGATGATGACGTTGAGGTAGACGCCGCCCAGATCGGTTCGCAGCCGAGCTCGTCGGCTCAGCCGGTAGGCGTCGGTGACATCGGTGGAGAAAGCGGGCCACGCCAGGTAGAGGCCGCAGCCCATCTTGCCGGGATGACCGCCGCCGTACCGGCAGGCCGCGGCGTGACCGATCTCGTGCAGCGCCGCAGCCAGGACCAC
>JAUTXM010000168.1 GCA_030838025.1 Acidimicrobiaceae bacterium | reverse complement strand
AGCCCACCCTGGCCGACGAGATGGGCGAGCTGCAGGAGCGGATCACCTCCACCAAGGGCCGTTCCATCACCTCGGTCCAGGCGGTGTACGTGCCGGCCGACGACTACACCGACCCGGCGCCGTTCACGACCTTCACCCACCTCGACGCCACGACCAACCTCTCCCGCGACGTCTTCGCCAAGGGCATCTTCCCCGCCGTCGACCCCCTCGCCTCGACCAGCACCCTGCTCCAGCCTGACGTGGTCGGCGATCGCCACTACGACTGCGCCCGGCGGGTCGTACAGATCCTCCAGCGCTACCGGGAACTGCAGGACATCATCGCCATCCTGGGCATCGACGAACTGTCGGAAGAGGACAAGGTGCTCGTCGGCCGGGCCCGCAAGATCGAGAAGTTCCTGGGCCAGCCCATGTACGTGGCGGAGACCTTCACCGGCCTCCCCGGCACCACCGTCCCCATCGCCGACACCGTCGAGGCGTTCGAGAAGCTGGCCAACGGCGACTTCGACGAGATCCCCGAGCAGGCGTTCGTCGCCGTGGGCGGCATGTCCGACGTGCTGGCCAAGGCCGAGAAGCTCTAGGCGGCCTGGATGTCGCTCGAAGTCGCGCTGGTCAGTCCCGAGCGCATCCTCTACACCGGGGAGGCGGACATGGTCGTCTGCCGTACCCCCGAGGGTGAGATCGCCTTCCTGACCGGCCACGCCCCCTTCGTGGGCACCCTCGAGATCGCACCGGTGCGGGTCATCCTGACCGATGGCGCCGAGGTGAAGGCGGCGGTCCACGGCGGCTTCGTGGAGGTGCGCGACAACAAAGTCAGCGTCCTCTCCGACGTCGCCGAGCTCCCGGATCAGATCGACACGGCCCGAGCCCAACGGGCCCTGGAGGCGGCAGAGCGAGACGGTGCCGAGAGCGAGGAAGGCGACGTTGAGCGGGCCATCCGCCGGGCCAAGCTGCGCATCGCAGTAGCCGAAACCAAATAGCAGGGGCTGGGAAAAGGGGCGACCGGTTACCGCCGAAACGCCGGCGGTGCCCTACCGGTTGGTCGCCACGTGGCCCGAGCGGTACCGGCGGGAGCCGGTCAAGACACACTGGACCGAATCGATTGGCAGTTTGGCGGACTCTGTCAGTTTTGCCGTACCAAATCCGGCAGAACTGCCAGAGTCGGGAGAACTGCCAACCACAGGTGCCGGTGCGCTGGGCCGGCGCGCTCAGTTGCGTCTTATCGCCGCCAGGGAGGGGTGCGGCCCGTGTACAGCTCGACCGGCACACTCCCGGAGTCCAGGGCGTGGTAGCTCCAGTCGGGCTGCTTGTTGAGGTGGCGAACGTCCAAGATGGCCTTGCCATCGCGGATGTCGAGCAGTTCGGAGATGAGTTCCGGCTCGGTCGCTTCCGTGGTCCCTGCGACGTGGGAGTCGAACTCATCGGGGAACTGCTCGAGAATGCTCTCCAGGACGACTTGTTGCTGGGTCGCCAGAAAGCACCGTGACCGGTCGGCAACGGTGCCGATCCGCTTCTGGATCTCGGTGATGTCGTAGTCGTGGGCGTCCGAGCGGCTCACCGAGGCCAGTCGCTTGGACAACGTGATGCCGTCCAGCTTGCAGGGCGAACACTGGCCGCACGATTCCACCGCCAGGAATCGGGCCACCCCCGCCGCCACTGCGGTCATGTCGACGGTGTCGTCGAGCACGATGAACGCTCCCGACCCGAGCCCGCTGCCGATGGCCGACATGCCTTCGTAGCTCACCGGGGTGTCCAGCATCGAGCCCGCGATCACCCGGTTGGCCACTCCCGACAAGACCGCCTTGATCTGGTGGCCCTTGCGGGGTCCGCCGCCGATGGCCGATATGACCTCGCGGAGCGGCGTGCCCATCCGGACCTCGCCGACACCGTGGCGCCTCGTCCGGCCGGTGACGGTGCACACCATGGTTCCGGGCGACTGGGCGGTGCCCACGGTGCGGAACCAGGCGGGGCCCCGGGCCACGATGCGGGCCACATTGGCCAGGGTCTCGGTGTTGTTGACCAGGGCGGGCGAATCCTCGGGTGAGTCGACCATGGCGGTACCACGCAGGCCACGACGGAAGGTGGGGACCACCCGAGGGAAGGGCCAGCGGCCGTCGATCGTCTCGAGCAGCGCGCTTTCTTCTCCGTAGAGATACTCGTCGGGCCCTTCGAAGACTTCCAGTGTGATGCCCTCGGCCCAGCCGGCGTCGGAGACGTCCTCGATGGCGGCGCGCATCCGGTCGATTTCGCCCTCGAACGCCCGCTTCATGGCGAAGATCACGTAGTCCGCGCCGACCGCCCGGGCCGCGATGATCGCCCCCTCCAACGGGAGGTAGGGGTTGCGGCGCAAGATGGTGCGGTCCTTGAACGTGCCCGGTTCACCCTCGGCGGCATTCACGATCACCGTGGTCGGTGCCGACGGCGAACGGTTCTCGGCGACGGTCTGCCACTTCCGGCCGGTGGGGAAACCCGCCCCGCCCCGGCCTCGCAGGCCCGACGCCAGGACTCGGTCGATGACGGCGGCGGAGCCGATTCGGTCCGCCGTTCGGATGCCCTTGCCACCGCCTCGGGCCACGTGGTCGTCGAGCGAGATGATGGGGCGGGGGTACAACACTCGGTGCACGAGAGTCATGGCCCCCCATCCTACCGCTTGTGATCCTTTTCACAAACTGGCCCGGGTCCTCGTCGGCGTGCACCCGCTAGAGTCGCAGGAGCCCCTGTTTGTCGCTCAAGCCGGTGGTTGCCGCAACTGCACAGAGAGGGACACGATGCAGATCGAGCCGCTGGTCACCCGGGCCATACTCACGGTCAAGAACTCCGACAGCCTCCGCAGCGCCGCCATCTCCATGATGGAGCGCGGTGTGGGATCGGCAGTGGTGATCAGCGATGGCAAACCCTCCGGCATCATCACCGACCGGGATGCGCTGCGTGTGATCGCCCGGGGTGAGGACCCCAACGTCCTCAGCGTCGGCGACTGCATCAAGCGGACGCTGAAGACCGTGACGGGCTCGCTCGACGTGGTCGATGCGGCCAACATGATGCGCGAGACCGGTTTCCGCCAGCTGGTGGTCGTCGACGACTCCGGCGCCCTGGCCGGCGTGTTCTCCATGCGCGACCTGGTGGTCGGGTTGCTGGAAGAGCGGGCGGTCTCCGCCTGACGGTGGTTCCTCGGCCACGGTGACGACGAGGCTGCGTTTGGGCGTGGCCCTGCTGTTGCCCTCGCCACTGGCCGAAGAAGTCGACGGACTGCGCCGGGCGGTAGGCGACCGCAGCCTGGGGCGGGTGCCGCCCCACATCACCCTCGTGCCTCCGGTGAACGTGCGGCGCTCGGACCTCGGCCAGGCGCTGGCGGTGCTACGAGGCGCAGCGGCCGCCACCCCCCGCCCACTCTCCATTGCCCTCGGTGCTCCTACCAGCTTCCTGCCCGCCAACGCGGTCCTGTACCTGCCGGTGCACGGCGATGTCGACGCGCTGCACGCCCTGCGCCAACGGGTGTGGGCGCCGCCGCTCACCCGCTCGCTGACCTGGCCGTTCGTGGCCCATGTGACGTTGGCCGACGCCGCCGCGCCGCCCCGCATCGAGGCCGCGGTCACCGCGCTCTCGAGCTTCGCCGCCGTGGTGGCCATCGACCGGGTCCATCTCCTGGCTGAGTTCCGGCCCGGGCCGCACTGGCGCCCACTGGCCGATGTCGCCTTCGGAGCGCCGGCGATCGTGGCCCGAGGCGGCCCGCTGTCGGTCGAGCTGGTACGCAGTCAGCAGATCGACCCCGAGGGGATGGCGCTGCTCGAATCCGCAGGTGCACCGGTGGACCTGCCCGATGTGGCCTGGGGACGGCCGCTGGTCGTGACCGCCCGCCGCGAAGGCGAGGTGGTGGGCGTGGCGGCGTCGTGGATGACGACCGAGGGCGGCCGCAGCGCCGTGTACGTGGCGAGCGAACACCGCCGCCAGGGAATCGGGCGCCACTTGGAGGCGGCGCTGCGAGCCGACCCTTCCTACACGAAGCGGATCGCCGAGTAGACGGCCAACTTCTTCAGCTGGTGGTGGGCGTCGATGCGGCGCACCGTCCCCGACTTGGAGCGCATCACGAGCGATTGGGTGGTCGCGCCCTTGGAGTCGTAGTGAACGCCTCGGAGCAGCTCCCCGTCGGTGATGCCGGTGGCGGCGAAGAAGCAATTGTCGCCCCGCACCAGGTCGTTCGCCGTCAGCACCGCGTCCAAGTGGTAGCCGGCATCGATCGCCGCTTGACGTTCGCCGTCGTTGCGAGGCCACAACCG
>JAUTXM010000235.1 GCA_030838025.1 Acidimicrobiaceae bacterium | reverse complement strand
TTCGAGGCGCTCATTTCACCTCGGAGCGCAGGCAGATCACGGTTGTGCTGTACTGGACGACCGAGCCGACCGTGTATGCAGATAGTATGCAGAATGTTTGGGACAAGGGGTCACGAGGCCACACCAGCCGGATTGTGTCAGGAGTGAATGGCCTGGTCCGCAGTACTCTCCGGCATCAGGCGGCATGGGTCGACAAACCCTCGGACTGACTGGGGGTCAAGAGGCCCCGAGTTCAAATCTCGGCAGCCCGACAAGAAGGCGTAGTGCGAGGGGGGTGCGGGTCAGCGACGTTGGTGCGGCCGCACCCTCGGGACAGGGAAACCGGTGGCGGCGACGGACGAGGAAAGGGGTCGAATGGGCGACTGGGTCGTCGTCCTTGAGTTCAGCGGCTTTCGCGGTGAACACCCCTTCGAACTCAGCGTGGTTCAGGCGCTGGTGGAACGACTCCGGGAGTGGCACTCCTCCGGCCTGTACAACCCCGACCGCTACGCGGTGCAGTTGCACATTTCGGCTGACACGGTTGACGACGCGTTGAAGGTCGCCGCGTCGTACCACGAGCACGCCGTTCGCGCCGTGGGCGCCATGGCCGATTTCACCCGCGCCGAAGTGCTCACCCTCGACGAGTTCGAGGAGAGCTGGCACGACGCCGAGGTTACGGTGACGACGCTGCCGGGAGGTACGGCCCAAGCCCTCATATCGATGGAGGTCTACCAGGCCACGCGTTCGCTCTTGAGCGCCGCGACACCCTCGGATGTGACCGATGTCCTCGTGAGGTTCGTGCTCGCGGTTGGTGGCCGGGTCAATGTCGGCCAGCGGCGCAACGTCGCCGGCATGGTGTCGGTCGATATCTCGACATCGCCGGGGGAGCAGCTCCATGCCATGGCCGAGAGCTTCAGCGTCGCGGGACTGATCATGGAGCGATGGTTGCCGCCCCTGATCGACGACGCCAAGCGGACCCTGGTGCTGCTCGGGCGCCTCCGGTAACTCGATCCTGAAGGATTACTCCCCGAGCGCCGCGCCCCGTTCGGACATCTGGCGGACCGCGGCATCGACGTCCTCGCGACGGAACCGCCGGTGTCCACCTAATGTGACGATGCAGGGAATCCGCCCGTCGTTGGCCCAGCGGTTGATCGTCTTCGGGGATACGTGGAGATACCGGGCCGCCTCGCCCGGTGTCACGTAGTCATCTCCTGCTGGGACCGTCTCGTGAGCCATATCGCTCATCTGGTCGCCTGTCGCCTTTCCCTAGTCCTGGAACCAGACAGATTGCTCTCTACGGGCAATCCTGCTAGTTCGGTCTGATGGTAGCGAATCCTAGACCTCGACACCAGGTATGGGCGCGCGGCCGCGCGGGCTGGGCCGTCGATCACGCGGAGGTGGGCTGCCCCCGCCATCGAGCCGACGTTAGACGAGCTCCTCTTCGGCCTCGTCACCGACGAGCGCATCGACGGCGACGTCGGCTTCGCTGACCGCGGGGCTCTCCTCGCCTGCGGCGGGGCGCTCTCCGGGGCGACCGGGACCGCGTCCCCGACGAGCTCCACCCTTGTCGGCAGCCAGCGTCCGTACCAGGTAGGGCAGCAGGGCCAGCTCGCGAGACGTCTTGATCGCCAACGCCACGTCACGCTGATGCTGGGCACAGGTCCCGGTGTTGGTACGGGCCTTGATCTTTCCCCGGTCAGTGATGAATCGCCGCAGCAGGTTCGTGTCCTTGTAGTCCACCCATGCGATCTTCTGGGCGCAGAACATGCACACCTTGGGCCGACCCCGGCGCACACGACTCTTGGCGTCGCTGGGCTTGGTTCTCGCCCGATCTTTTCCGTGTGCAGCCATTGCGCGCCTTTCAGGACTCTGAGTTCACCGAACCCGGCACCCCGCAGGGGTCATCGACCGAGTAGCGACACAGCTTACACAGCCTCGTGCCCGGGCCGACCTACACCGAGGGCACGTCACGAGGTTTCGTACCTGAGGGTGCAATGGGTAGGATGAAGCAATGACTGTAGCTAAGGGATCTCACAATATCGGCCCGCAGGACGGCAAGGTGCTCGTCAATGTGTACAAGGACGGGATGGCCGCCAAGATGGGCCACGACCTCACCCTCGAGGCCACCTCATGGAGCGGCAAGGCCGACATCAACCCCGACGATCCGTCGGCCTCCAGCGTCCAGGTCACGATCGATGCCGGGTCGCTCGAGGTCGTCGAGGGCAAGGGCGGCGCCAAGCCGTTGAGCGACAACGACAAGCGGGACATCAAGAAGAACATCACCGACAAGGTCCTGCGCGACACCTCGATCTCCTTCGAGAGCACCGGCGTTTCCGGCAGCACGCCCCGCCTGCAGCTGAAGGGCGACCTGACGATCAACGGCCAGACCCAGCCGGTGAACTTGGACCTCAACGTTGACGACAGCGGCCATGCCAAGGGCACGGCGTCGTTCAAGCAGACGCAGTTCGGTCTGAAGCCGTTCTCGGCGATGATGGGCGCCCTCAAGGTCAAGGACAGCGTCGACATCACCATCGACGTGCAGCTCCCGACCGCCTAATCGACGCGCCCCGGTGGCGGGCCATCAGCGTCTCGGCGTCTCGGCCGGCAGTTTGGTCTCGAGGCCGGTGGCCCATATCCCTTCTGGCGACCCAGCTCAGGTCAGTCCAGATCCGTTCTTGTCACTCGATGTATATATTTCATCGCTTTGTGGCAACAATGGACCGCAGACGCTCAGGCCCTGAGGCCCTGAAGCCCCTGCGGGCACGCGCGAACGCCTAGCGACGGGTCATCCGCTCGACGAGCTGGACCAGGCGGCGATTCATCTCGTCGTCGTGCGCCTCATGGCGGCCGCCGTGTCCGGCCAGCACCCAGGAGAATCGGTGACGCACCGCCAGCCGACCCAGCGACGCCGCCTGCTCGCTCCAGGAGTACCAGCAGGCGTGGCGGAAGGCGGTCAAGTCACCCCGGTCGCTGTCCCACGCCAGCGAATCACCACTGAACAGGTATCGCTCCTCGAGGACGAATCCCACGCTGCCCTTGGTGTGCCCTGGCAACGGCACCGCGACCAGGCCGGGCCGGATCTCAGTGTCACCCAGGCCTTCCAAATGGTCCGTGGCGAACGGGGCCGCGTCCGCGTCGTCGGCATGTATCCAAACGCGGGCGCCGAACCGCGACGCCCATTGCTCGGCATCGGCAACGTCGTCGCGGTGGGTCAACAACACGTCGTCGATCCCGCCCAGCTCCTCGATCGGTCGGGCCAGGCGGCGGCTCCACCGCGGGGCATCCACCAGGAAGTTGCCCCTCGGGCGGCGCACGAAGAACGCGTTGGCGCCGAAGGAGTGCTCGGAGTTGAACCCGCAGTAGTAGACGCCGTCGCTCAGCTCCTGCGGAAACAGGCCCTCGGGCCGGGGCTGCCGGCTCAGCGTGCCGATCGACTGGGTCGGGCACGCCACCGAGGCCCGCCAGGCGGCAGTGTGCGCCTCGCCGGGATCAGGCTGGGCCGCCACCAGAGACTGCCCACGGGCCTGCGTGAACGTGTCGGGGGCGAGCTGGCGGCAGGCCCCGCAGTCGATGCAGCGGGTGTCGACATACCAGTCGCCAGGCGCATTTGCGGGATGGCGATCGAGGAGTCGGGCCACCTCTCCATTGTCGGTCATGGGGTTGCGTTACCGCATCCGGTTCGCCCAGGGCCCGTACACTCGACCCTGTGACCGCATCCAGCGAGAGCCGGGCACCCGCTCGAGTCCTGACCTTGCCCAACGCCATCACGTTCGTCCGGCTCCTGTGCGTGCCCCTCTTCGTGTGGCTGCTGTTTGGCCGGACCAACGGTCGGTACCAGGCTGCGTGGCTCCTCGGCGCCCTCGGGACCACCGACTGGGTGGACGGCTTCTTGGCCCGCCGGCTGGGTCAGGTGTCAGAGCTGGGAAAAATCCTCGATCCGACCGCGGACCGCATCATGTTGGGGGTCGCGGTCGTTTCCATCTTGATCGACGGCTCGGTGCCGCTCTGGCTGGGTATCCTCGTCGTGGTCCGGGAGGTGCTGGTAGCCGGGGCGGCCCTTGTACTGGCCGCTGCCGGGGCCCGCCGAATCGACGTGCAATGGGCTGGCAAGGCCGGCACCTTCGGCCTGATGCTGGCCTTTCCCCTCTTCCTCGTGGCCCACTCCACCGCCGGCTGGAAGGACGTGGCGGCCGTCCTGGCGTGGGTCTGTGCCATCCCCGGCATCTGTTTCGGGTGGTACGCCGCCGTCACCTATGTCCCTATGGCCCGGCGCGCCCTGGCCGAAGGGCGAGCCGACCGGCCCTCGAAGATGGCGGTGACGCAGCCGTGAAGGCCGTGATCATGGCCGGGGGCGAGGGCACGCGCTTGCGCCCGCTCACGAGCAATCAGCCCAAGCCGATGATGCCGATTGCCAACGTGCCGATGATGGAGCACATCGTGAAGCTCC
>JAUTXM010000232.1 GCA_030838025.1 Acidimicrobiaceae bacterium | reverse complement strand
TCGCAACGCCATCGTGCAGCAGCTGTTCGCACCCATCCAGCCCGACATCAAGCCCATCCAGAGCATGCTCACCCCGGCGTTCGGCGCGGCCTACAGCACGGCGTACTCCAAGTACACGCTCCAGCTGAGCCAGGTCGACACCTTGATGAAGGGTGACGGCTGGACCAAAGGCACCGATGGCATCTGGGCCAAGGGCGGCACCAAGGCCACCCTGGAGCTCAAGACCACCACCGGTAACAAGCGTCGCCAGCTGACGGCGCAGATCCTCCAGACCCAGTGGCAGGCGGCGGGCTTCGCGCTCACGATCACACCGGAGAAGGCAAGCGTGCTGTTCGGTCAGGACCTGCCGGGCGGCAACTTCCAGATCGGCCTGTACGCCCAGACGCCGGCAGACAACGACCCAGGCCAGTGTGTGACCTGGTGCTCGAAGAACATCCCGACGGCGGCCAACGGCAATAGCGGCCAGAACTGGGACCGGATCAACGACGCCACCTTGGACAAGCCCTGGCTCGACGCCGACACCAATCTGGACGACAACGCCCGGATCGCCGACGCCCAGCAAGGCTCGACCGTCCTGGCGGACCTGGTACCGGCGCTGCCGCTCGATCCGTTCCCGGACATCCTGGTCATCAACAGTGACAAGATCGGGACACAGCAGGGAACATTCCAGCACAACTTCGCCTACGGGCCCTTCACGTACCTCAACTACTGGTTCCTCAAGTAGGGACGCTATAGACCGAATGACTGGGGCCCGGCCGTGATCAGCGTGCCGGGCCCCGCTCGTTCCCAGACGCTTGCGACCGGAAGCAACGTCTCGGTGCTACCCTCCGGTTCGGGATGCTGACATTCATCGTCCGGCGCATTGCCTATTCGATCCCGGTGCTGCTCCTGGCATCACTGCTGGTATTCGTCTTTGTACACGCCACGAGCGATCCTCTGGCGAAGTACGCCCAGAGCCGAGACCTCACCCTCAAAGCCCGCCAAGGCCTGGCGCAGGGGATCTACGAGCAACCGTGCCGGACGTTCATTACCGGGTCGCCGCCCCAGCAGGCCATGACGTGCACCAAAGCACCGGTCCTCAAACAGTACTGGTACTGGCTCAGCCATTTCCTCAAGGGCAAGATGGGCAACAGCTTTGTCACCGGCCGAGCTGTGAGCTCAGACCTCAAGTCATCCTTTGGGAACACCCTGCAATTAATCATATGGGGTGTCCTGATTTCGGCACTTCTGGCCATATCGATAGGTGTATTGAGCGCGGTCCGGCAGTACAGCCTGCCGGACTACATTTTCACCGGGTTGTCGTTTGTCGGCCTCTCCATGCCGACGTTCTGGTTTGGCCTCATAGCGATCGATCTGTTCTCCAATCGATTAAGCACGTTGTTACACGTGCACTACCCGATCTTCTACAGCTTGGGCCTGCACAGCACGCACGCGCGCGGCTTCTTCCCGGCGTTTTTTGACTACGCCCGCCATTTGGCCCTTCCCGTGGCAACGCTCACGGTGCAGATCGTGGCGTCGTGGAGCCGCTACGAACGCTCCTCGATGCTCGACGTGATGTCGGCCGACTACATCCGCACGGCGACGGCCAAGGGCTTGACCCGGCGCCGAGTCATCTTCCGCCACGGCCTGCGCAACGCCCTGATCCCGCTGGTCACCGTCATGGCGCTCGACATCGGCGGGTTGTTCGGTGGCCTCGTCGTGACCGAGCAGATCTTCTCGATTCACGGCATGGGGGCGCTGTTCCTGCAAGACCTGGGCAATGGCGACACCCAGGCGCTGCTCCCTTGGCTGATGGTCACCGCCGTGTTCGTCGTACTGTTCAACCTGCTGGCGGACGTCCTGTACGGCGTCCTTGACCCGAGGATCCGCCTGTCATGAAGACGAGAGGGAGCCTGACCGAAGTCTCGACCGATCAGGAGAAGGTCACGACTGCGGCGCCCGAAGTTCCGCCCAGCGAGGTCAGCCTGGCGCCGCTCACCCAAGACGCCACCGATCCGCCCGCCCGGTCGCAATGGCAGCTGTTCTTTCGGCGGTTCCGGCGCCATCGTCTCGCCATTGCGTCGCTCGTGCTGCTGGTGGTGCTGTACGTCCTGGTGAGCTTCCCCCACATCACGGCGCCGTATCCACTGAACCCGAAGACCCTGTCACTCCCCCGTGGGCCGACCACCACCCATCTGCTCGGTACCGACGACCTGGGCCGAGACCAGACCACCCGGATGATCTACGCCGCCCATCTGTCCATGACGATCGGCCTTCTGGTCGCCATCTTCTCCACCCTGATCGGGACCTTCGTCGGCGCCGTGGCCGGGTACTTCGGCGGATGGATCGACCAACTGCTGATGCGGGTCACCGACCTGTTCCTGGTCGTTCCGGCGCTCGTGGTGATCGCGGTGGCCCAACAGGGGTTGGACCAGAAGAAACTGCCGATCGTCGGGAAGTTGAGCTCGTCGACGCTGATCATCGGGATCTTGTCCATCCTGTTCTGGATGTACATCGCGCGCGTCGTACGAGGTTTGTTCCTGTCGCTCAAAGAGAAAGAGTTCATCGAGGCGGCCCGAGCCTCAGGGGCCTCGAGCTGGCGGATCATGTTCCGCCATATCCTCCCCAACACGATCGGCCCGATCGTGGTCAACACGACGCTCGTGGTGGCTCAGGCGATCCTGCTCGAGTCCACGCTCTCCTTCCTGGGCCTCGGTATCAAGCCCCCGGCGGTGTCACTGGGTTCGATGATGTCCGACGCCGAGCAGTGGGTGGGAACCCATAACGCCTACCTGATCTATTTCCCGGGACTGCTGCTACTGCTGATCGTGCTGGCGGTCAACTTTCTCGGCGACGGACTGCGTGACGCCTTCGATCCTCAGTCGAAGCACTAGGCCAGCAGGTGGCGCAGGATCTCAAGGCGGAAAATCCCCATGAGGTAGGACTTCCCCCGCTGGATCCGATCCGGGCGGGCGAGCCCCTGTTGTCGGTCCGCGACCTGAGGGTCAGCTTCAAGACCGACGACGGGATCCTCAAAGCCGTTGATGGTGTGAGCTACGACGTCTACCCCAACGAGGTCTTGGGCATCGTCGGCGAATCGGGGTCGGGCAAGAGCGTCAGCTCGTTGGCCATCATGGGGCTGTTGCCGAAGTCCGCGCAGGTCACCGGAGAGATCGTCTTTCGGGGCCAGGACCTCCTGCACATGGACGAGAAGGACCGCCGCAAGCTCCGGGGTGGTCGGCTGGCCATGGTGTTCCAGGATGCACTGGCGGCGCTGAACCCGGTCTTCACGGTAGGGGACCAGATCGGCGAGGCAATCGCGGCCCACCAGCCAAAGATGTCCAAGCAGGCCAAGCGCAAGCTGACGATGGACCTGCTTGATCTTGTGGGCATCCCCAATCCGGCGGCGCGGGTCGACCAGTACCCGCACGAGTTCTCAGGCGGCATGCGCCAGCGGGCCATGATCGCCATGTCCATCGCCAACGAACCTGATGTGCTCATCGCCGACGAGCCGACGACGGCACTGGATGTGACCATCCAGGCCCAGGTGCTGGAGGTGCTGGAGCGCATCCAGGACCGGACCAACTCGGCCATCGTCCTGATCACCCATGACCTTGGCGTCGTCGCCGGTGTCGCCGACCGCGTCCTGGTCATGTATGCCGGACGCGCGGTCGAAACGAGCGTCGTGGACGAGATCTTCTATCATCCGCGCCATCCCTACACCATCGGGCTGATGGCCTCACTACCCCGGTTGGATGCCGCTGGGGCGCGAGAGGAACGGCTGTACCGGATCAAAGGCCAGCCACCCTCGCTGATCTTCCTGCCGTCGGGCTGTCCGTTCCATCCCCGCTGCGAGTTCGCCGACATGCCGGCGCCGTGCGGCACCATCCGCCCCGATCTCGAGTTGGTCGACCACACCTACGGCCGCCACATGGTGGCGTGCCATCGCCGCCACGACATGGCCGATGTCGACCACAGCGAGCTGCACGCCGATGTGGGTGCCGAACTGGAGACGGTGGAGGATGCCGCCGCCGTCAGCCCGGCCGAGGCGACGGCACTGGAGCAGCTGAGCACCCCGGCCGAGGAGGAGGAATGACCGACACCGCCTCGACTCCGGAGTCGACACCGAAGCCCGACTCTAAAGCGGCACCGGCACCGGCCCCAGGAGCGCCGGGTTCCGCCCAAGGCGCCGGCTCGGGCGTCTCCGAACCGGTGACGGTACCGGCACCCGCCTCGGCCCCAGGAGCGACGGGTTCCGCCCAAGGCGCCGGCACGGGCGCCTCCGAACCGGCGACGGCACCCCCGGCTCCCGCGGCGGCGCCGGCGTCGGGGGTCCCGGCCACCGCCGGTCGCCCGGTCACCAATGGTCACGGCGGCCCATCGGCGCAGAAGATCCTCGAAGTGAGCCAGCTGGTGCAGGACTTTCCGATCCGGGGCGGGTTGTTCCGCCGTGTCGAGGGCTACGTGCACGCCGTTTCGTCGATCAGCTTCGACGTGTCGGCGGGGGAAACCCTGGCGCTGGTCGGGGAGTCCGGGTGCGGCAAGTCCACCACCGGGCGGATGCTGCTGCAGCTGC